>JASFUR010000174.1:0-7132 GCA_050050215.1 Gemmatimonadota bacterium | reverse complement strand
GGGAGGTCCACGACTGCGCCGGTATCACGACGGCCGCCGAGCTCGACTGGTGCATGGCCCGGGCCCGCGTCGCCATCAACGCCCTGCAGGGGGCCACCGGGAAGGTGCTCCAAGATGCCGGCACGGCCTTCGGAGCGGCGTCGCTGGCGCCTCCTGCCAAGGCTGCGGCGAGTGCCGTCGGCTCCGTCATCTACGCGGCCGATCTCTACTTCGATGCCGCCTCGCACCTGCTTCCTTCCGAGCTCAGCGAGCTGAAGATCGAGCTGACCCGCAGCAGCTTCAAAGAAGACGAGGACTCGACGGGCACGTGGCACAACTCCGAGATCTCGGCCAAGAGCGCGGGTTGGAGCCTCGATCAGCGAATCGTGAACACCCTGCTCGACAAGGGTGGTGTGTCGAACGCCTTCGGGGACGTTGCGGTGGCCGCGGCGAACTTGACCGGTACGGGACTGGGTGAGGTGCTCGGCTTCCTCGTGTCGGACCGCATCACCAACGCGATCACGGCGAAGACCGGTGATCCGAACGGGATCATCCAGATCCCGTCGCAGACCTTCGGGCCCGTCAACGTGGACGCGGAGGAATGGACCGACTCACACGTGGACGCCTCCGGCGTGCTGGCCATGACGACCCGGACCGTCTACGAGCCGAGGAAGACCGGGACCGGAGAGGTGGTCGTGGAGACCCGCGAAGGGAGATTCGGTGGACAGCAGCGGGAGGCCAGGGAGCCCGTGCACGTCGGGCTCATCACCATCGGGATCGACCCCACGACCGCCAAGGTCGACCCGGGCGCGACACGGTCCTTCGACGTGACGGTGCACAATGCCGACCACCCGGAGCGCCTGCAGGTGACCGCGGAGCACGGCTCGGTGACCTCGGTCGCCTATCAGGGTGCAGGGCTGCACAAGGTGAGCTACAAGGCCCCGTCGGAGACGAGCTTTCACGACGTCCTCACGGCGGTGGACACCGCCAGCACGGGGACCCTCCAGTACTCCGGCAGGCAGCCGCTCGCCCAGGCCGATATCACGTCCGATGTCGAGCTTATGGTGGACCCGCTCGCCGCGTGCATCGACGAGGTCGGTCAGGATACGACGTTCACCGCAACCGTCGTCGGCCTGGAGAACAAGGCGGTCACCTGGACCGTCAAGCAGGGCCCCGGCACGGTGGACGACAACGGCACGTACACGGCCACAGAGGTCGGCAGCGCCGTACTGGAGGTCACCGCGGTGGCGGACACCACGCTCAAAGCCCAGGTGCAGGTGACCGTGGGTGGCTGCAGCTGCTGGTGGGCGGTCGACATCACTGGGGTGCCGCCGTTCGGCAGCGGCTTCATGGACGACGCCTGGACCCTCACCTACGGCGAGTCGGCGGGTCAATTGACGAACATCACGCTGGGTGGAGACGCCACGACCGGTGCCTCCGCGACGTTCAGCGTGGGACCCCTGGCGGCCGGAGGGATCAGTCTGTCCCCCGGCTTCTACGACGTCACCGGAGTTGGCTCGTACGTCAGTCAGAGTACAATCACCCATCAGTTCCTGAGCACCGACAGCGTGCCCCCGTTGACGCTTTCTCTGCTCGAGGCGGACTCCGCGCACGTACAAGGGGACATTTCGGGGAACATCCTGGTGGACACGCAGCCCATCGGGGATGGCAACTATTCCATAGCCAACGTGCAGGCGACGTTCAGGATCACGCCCAACGCCGTTCAAGACACGGGCTACGGTCCGACCCTCAACGTGTGCGAGTGGCCGTGGTGACGGCGTCGAGCGCACCGCTGGAGTGAGAGGGGCGGGAGTGCCTACGCTCCCCGGATCGCGCGCTTCACGAGATTCCGCATCAGCGGGATCTTGTACTCGTTGAAGCTCAACGGCTCGGCGCCATCCGTGGCCGAGGCGCCTGCCGACTCGGCCACCTCCTCGCTGCGAGTCCGGCCGAGCACGAGCCGTTCCGCCGAGCGCACGCGACGCGGGACGCACTGCACCGCCCCACATACGATGCGGGAGTCCGCGACGGTGTCGCCGTCCATGCGGAACGCGGCGGCCACGTTCACCAGGGGGAAGTCCCACACGTTGCGGTCGGCGACCTTCTCGAAGTAGAAGCTCGCGCCCGACCAGGCGGTCGGCAGGCGGATCGCGGTCAGGAGGTCGTCGGGCTCGAGCACCGTCATGCGACGGATGTCGACCGAGGGTTCCATGAAGAAGTCGCCGGCCCGGATGATCCGCTCGCCGCTCCGGTTCCGAACGACCATCTCGGCGTCGAGCGCCACCACGGCGGGCGCACAGTCCGACGGCGTCACGGCGACACAGCGGCTGGCTCCGAAGAGCGCGTGCTCACGGTTCATGGCCTCGGGCGCGGCGGCGTAGCAGGTGTTGCCGCCCGCCCGGTAGCAGTTCACCCCGTAGCGGTAGTACCAGCAACGCGTGTCCTGGCAGAGGTTGCCGCCGAGCGTGCCGGCGTTGCGGATCTGGGGGCTGGCCACGTGGCGGGCGGCGTCGGCGAGCAGGCCGAAGCGCTCGCGTACGAGCGGGCTCGTCTCCACCTCGGTGAGCGTGGTCAGCGCACCGATCTCGACGCCGTCGGCGGTCTCGCGGATGCCGCGCAGCTCGTCTAGGCCCTCGAGGTCGATGACGGCCTCGGGGCCCTTGCTGCGGTTCTTCAGCCAGTCGAGCGAGTCGTAGCCTCCTGCGAGTCGCCAGCTGCGGCTGCCGTAGCGGTGCAGGAGGTCGAGGGCCGTCTCTACGTCGGCGGGCTGGAAGAGCTCGAAGCCCGTCATCATGTCCTTCATCATGGGCTCGTCCTCACTGCGTGTTGACCTGGAGCGGCCGGTGCGACTGCGGCCGGCCCGAGGCGGCGTTCACGATCATGTCGGCGACGATGGGCGTGCGGTTGAAGTAGACGCCGCCGAGCGCGTCGGAGAGGGCACACAGGAGCGCGGCGGCCGCGCACCCCATCAGGGGCTCTCCGATGCCCTTCACGCCGACCGGGTTCTGCGGGTCGGCCTGGTCGACGGCACCCCAGCCCATCTCGGAGGGGACGTCGAGATACGTCCGGGGCCGGGCCTGATGGTAGCCGACCGACCCGGGCAGCGCCCAACGGGGGTCGTACACGTGCCGCTCGGAGGTGGCCATCCCGAAGCCCATCACGGCGCCACCGCGCACCTGGTTGGCGAGGCTCATCGGGTGCATCACGATCCCGCAGTCCGCGACGCCCAGATAGTCGAGGATCTCGTACTTGCCCGTCTCGACGTCGAGCTCGATCTCGATGAATCCGGCGGCCAGAGCCGGTACCGTGCCGCGCCTCTCCAGGTTGTCACGGGCCACGCCGATGAGCCCTGTCCCGGCCAGCTGCTGGACGGAGCTGCGGGTCATCGGGTTGATGTCGTCGGGCACATCCTGGCCGCTGTAGCGGCCGCCCATGTCGATCGCCGCCTGGGCGGCTTGCGCAAAGCTCATGCGGCTCGACGGGCTCGAGCGTCTGAAGACCGCCTCGTCGGCCACGTCGTAGTCCGAAGGTGAGCCGCCGAGCCTGCGGGCGGCGATCTCCTTGAGCTTCTCGAGCGCGTCCATCGCCGCCACGTAGTTCGTGCGCGACATGGTGAACGACGTGTTGCTGCCGAACTGCCCGTTGTTCCAGGGCAGACCCCGGCTCGAGTCGCCCCGGTGGATCTCACAACGCTCCCAGTCGTAGCCGAGCACCTCCGCGGCCACACGGGAGGTCGACGCGTACGAGTACGTGCCCAGGTTGCCGACGCCGGTATGGATGTGGAGGCGTCCGTCCGGCGTGATCCGCACCAGGCCGTCGAAGCCGCTCGAGCCGGCCGTGTGGAAGGCCTGGCCCACTCCGACCCCCCGGACCTTCGCGCCGTCGCGCTGCCCGCTGCGGGCCCGGCGCTCGGCCCATCCGAAACGCTCGGCGCCCATGTCGAGGGCCTCGCGGAGATAGGCGCTCGTGATCGGGCCGCGGGCGGCCCCGTATCCCGAGTCGTGTGTGGGGGCGTTGAGCCGCCGGATGGCGACCTGGTCGACGCCCAGCTCGCGGGCCGCCTTGTCGATGAGTGGCTCGATGGCGGTGTGCATCTGGTTCTGCCCGGGGCCGCGCTGCGCGCCCCTGGGGGGTGTGTTCGTCAGGACCGTGATGCCGCGGAAGCGCATCGAGAGCGGCGTGTAGACGAGCGAGACCGCGTTGGCCGCGGCCTCCAGATCGTCGAATCCCGTGTTCGGCCCGTTCTCCTGCACGATGTAGAGGTCGACCGCCAGCAGACGGCCGTCGTCGCGGAAGCCGAGCTTGATGCGACCCTGAAAGCCCGTCCGGGCCGAGCCCAGGAAGTACTCCTCGGCCCGGCTGATCCGCATCATGACGGGTCGACCGCCGACCTTGCGGGACATGTGCGCCGGGATCGACATGGTCGGATACGGTCCGCCCTTCGACCCGAACCCGCCGCCGCAGTACTCGGCGATGAAGACGAGGTCGTCCGGATCGATCCCGATGTACTGCGCGATGCCGGGCACCGGGAGGGCCTGGCTCTGGGACGAGCCGTGCAGGTAGCACTTCCCGTTCTCCCAGTAGGCCATCGCCGAACGCGGCTCCATCGAGTGGTGCGACGTGCTCGCCGTGACGAAGCTCTCGTCCAGGACCAGCGCGGCCTCGGCGAAGCCTGCCTCGATGTCCCCGTAGGACCACTCCTCGGCGGGCTCGCCCGTCGGGAGCCCGTCCCCGGCAGCGTCGAAGTCGGCTTGCGTCCACTTCATCTCCCGCACGCCTTCGCGCCCGTGGTAGGTGTTTCCCTCGGCGCGCGCGTTGGGACCGCCAGGCCGGAGGCTCTCGAGCGGGTCCGTGCAGAATTCGAGTGGCTCCATCTCCAGCCGGATCGCCTCGAGGGCGTCCTGCGCGGTCTTCTCGTCGACCGCGGCGACGGCGAGGATCGGCTCGCCCACGAAATGGGGTTCGTACGTGAGGATGTTGTTGGCCGGCCCCGGCTGCTCGGGCACGTCGTCGGGGAGCAGGATCTCGACGACGCCCGGCATCGCCAGGGCTTGGGATGCATCGACGCTGCGTACCCGGGCGTGGGGCATCGTACTCGTCAGAAGGCGGCAGAAGAGCATCCCGTCGCGGCGGAAGTCCTCCGAGTACTTCGCGCGTCCCGTGACCTTTCCGTAGATGTCCGGTGGTGTGAAGTCCCGTCCGATCAGGTCTGCCATGTCACGCCTCCCTCGCGGAGCCGGCCGCGCGCATCACGCCGTTCAGGTAGTGATTGTAGGCCCCGCATCTGCAGAGATTCCCGGACATCGCCACCCGAGCCTCCTCCCGGGTCGGGTCGGGATTGCGCCTCAGAAGCGCCACCGCCGACATGACCTGGCCCGGCGTGCAGAAGCCGCACTGCGGGGACAGCTCGTCCACGAAGGCCTGCTGCACCGGATGCAGCTCCCCGTTCGGACCCTCCAGGCCCTCGACCGTGGTCACCTCGCGGTCACGCACGCGGTGGGTGAGCGTCGAGCATGAGTAGTGGTTCACGTCGTCGATGAGCACGGTGCATGCTCCGCACTCGGCGCGGTCGCACCCGAGCTTCGTGCCCGTGAGTCCCAGCTTGTAGCGCAGCGTCATGGCCAGCGTCTCGGTCGGGAGCACGTCCACGCGGCGGATCTGACCGTTCACGCTCAAAGAGATCAGACGCTCTACGCCGGGGGTCGTCTGGGCCGGGAGCGGCGTCGTGCAACCGGCTCCGAAGTAGGACAGTCCGGCGACGGTCGCGCCGGACGCGATGACGCCCTTGATGAAGTCCCGCCGTGTCCAGCTCGAGGGAGCCTCGGTGGACAGGGCCACGTCGGGATTGGGGGCGGGGAGGGGCTGCGCGCCGACGAGGGTCACGTTCCCCTCGACCCAGGGCAGATCTGAATCGCTCACGGTCGCTCCTGTGTGAGGGACGTGGCTTCAGGGTAGGGAGCGACCCACAGCCGAGCAACTCGAGATCGTGGGGATCCGGCCGAGCGCTACCTGCGACGGTGTCCGCGGGATAGCCGAGGCGGGCGGCATGTGGCGAGCGCCCGCTGCGCGCTCTTACGTTGCGCGGGCCACACCCGCACCACCGCGTCGACACGGGGCCGACGCCGGGTACGGGATCGGGCCATGGAGGCCTCATCTCCGTTCAGGCGCGTATAGAGGATCCGGCCGGAAAGCGTGCCAGCGACCTGGTGCGTCTCGGGTCGATGATGTCGCTGTACTTCGTGGTCCTCGTGTCGGTCGGGATCCTGAGGCCGGTCAAGAACGCCCTGGCCCTCGACGGCCGCGCCGAGGGGGACTTCTACCAGGTCTACCTGGTGAGCGCCCTGGCGGTGCTCTTCGCGCCGGTCTTCAACCACCTCGCCGACCGGGTGCCGTGGCGGCGGCTGATTCCGGCGACCGCGGCGTTCTTCGCGCTCAACCTCGTCCTGTTCCGGGTCGCCTACTCGGACGGCAGCACGACGTTCGGGCTGATCTTCTACGGCTGGTACGACCTCTTCGCGGCCGCGCTGGTCACGCAGTTCTTCATGGCCGTCCAGATGTTCTTCAACGCCCGCGACGCGAAGGCGGCGATCCCCCTCGTGATCGCGGCCGGATCGATGGGCGTGGTCTTCGGCGGTGTCATTACAGGGGCCTTCTCTCGGACTGTGGGCACGCCGAACCTCCTGCTGGTGGCGGCCGGGTTCGTCGGCCTCTTCGCCGTCGCTCTTCCGCTGCTGTGGCAGGGTCGCGAGGCGAAGGCGGTTCCTCGCGGAAGGGTCGACTCCCCCACCGGCTCGGGCTTCGCCCGCGACCTGCGAGCGATTTCCGCGAACCGTCATATCCGACTCATCGCGGGGCTCGTTCTGCTCACGGTTCTCGTGAAGCAGATCGTCGACTACGAGTTCAACGAGGCGTCGCGCGTGTTCGCGGGGCAGGACGTCGACGCGATCAGCTCGTTCCAGGGCTACGTCTTCGCGGTCAAGGACATCCTCCCGGTGCTGGTGCTCCTTCCGTTGGGGCCGCTCCTGAGACGGTTCGGCGTAGGCTTCGCCGTGCTCCTGCTCCCGGTCTTCATGCTGGGATCGAGCGCCGCTCTCGCAGTCGCCTTCAGCGTCTGGACCGCCACGGTCGCCAAGGTGGGCGACTCGATGTTTCG
>JASFUR010000173.1:0-7182 GCA_050050215.1 Gemmatimonadota bacterium | reverse complement strand
CGCGTTGTGCACGCCGACGAAGCCTCCGCCGTCCCGGACGAAGTCCACCAGCGCCTGCTTCTGGGCGGTGCTCATCGGCAGGTTGCCGTTCGTCATCATCATCACGCCGTCGAAGCCTGCCAGGTACTCCGCCGTGATCATCGACAGATCGAGCTCGTCGCGGTCCTGCAGGTAGCCCTGGAGCGACGTCACTTCGAACCCGTTGTCCTGCCCCCAGGAGGCGACGGCCGCTTCGGCCGGCCCGAGGCTCGCATGCTTGTAGAGCCCCGCGTGGGTCAGGAACAGGAGGCGCTTGGGCTCCTGCTGGGCCGAGGCGGATGCCGAGATGGACACGACCCCCACGACGGAGAGCAGGAGACCCATCCCCACGCGCCGAAGAACCCCCCGCCTCGCAGCACGGCTCCCCATACTGGACTCCTCCCCTTCCTGTCGTCCCACAAGCGCGGTCCCCGAGCAAAGAGACGGGGCCAGCCCGCCGTGGGCGACGTCGGAACGATGTCGTCTCACGAGGCGGCCAGGTTGGCGACGCGCCCCCGGCCTGTCGCCACCTAGAACATTTCGGAGGGGTCGGCTTCCCCGCTCCCGCCCTCCCCGTACCGGTTCGGGATGAAGTCGCCCGTGATCATCTCGTGGTATGACAGCCCCGGCCCCACCATCGGATAGACGCTCGCCTGCGGGTCGATGATCGCCTCGAGGAACGCAGGTCCGTCGTGCGACAGGAACTCCTCCACCATCGACGGCACGTCCTCCTTCCGGTCGAGCCGCTTGGCGTACTCGAAACCGTCGGCCTCTGCGGCCTTCACGAAATCCTTCTTGCGGAGCGACTTGTCGCTGGCGGACAGGCGGCCCTTGAAGAAGAGCCGCTGCCACTGCATGACCATGCCGTCGCCGTAGTTGTTCAGGACCAGGACCTTGATCGGTAGACCGTACGTCGTGACGGTTTCGAGCTCGCCGAGGTTCATTCGGATGCTGGCGTCCCCGTCGACGTCGATGACGAGACGGTTGGGCTCGGCGAATTGGGCCCCGATGGCCGCCGGGAGGCCGAAGCCCATCGTGCCCATGCTCCCGGACGTGAGCCACAGGTTGGGCTCCCGGAAGTCACAGTACTGCGCAGCCCACATCTGATGCTGGCCGACCCCCGTGGCGACGATGGCGTCGCCCCCGGTGATCCGGTTCATCGTCTCGAGCACGTACTCGGGCTGGATGAGCCCGCTCTTCGTGTCGTACGCGAGCGCGTAGTCGCTCTTCAGCGACGCGATCTCCTCGTGCCACTCGGAAAGGTCCTCGGAGAAGCCGGTGCGGGTCCCGTAGGCCACCAGGTTCTCGAGCGCCTCCCTGGTCCGCCCCACGTAGGACCAGTCGGCCCGTTTGACCTTGTGGATCTCCGAGGGGTCGATGTCGAAGTGCAGGATCCGCTTCGCCTTGGGAGCGAACTTCGACGGATCGCCGGCGACCCGGTCGTCGAAGCGCGCGCCGATCGCGATGAGCAGATCGCAGTCGTCGACCGCATAGTTCGCGTACGCCGTTCCGTGCATCCCGAGCATGTGCAGCGAAAGCGGGCGGGTCGTGTCCATCGCGCCGAGCCCCATGAGGGTCGTCGTGACGGGAATGCCGAATCGGTCCGACAGCTCGCGGAGCGCCTGGCTGGCGTTCGCTTTGATGACGCCGCCTCCGGCGTAGATCAGCGGGCGCTTGCTGTCGGCGAGCATCTCGAAGAACTCGGCACAACGGCCGTCGTCGAGCGCGTTGTTGTCGACCTCGGCCAACCTGTGACGGTACCCGGGGATCGGCAGTGTGCCCTCGCCCTTGAATGTGCCCTGCCAGTTCTGGACGTCCTTGGGCACGTCGATGACGACCGGCCCGGGTCGGCCCGTGCGGGCGATCTCGAACGCCGTCCGCACCGTAGCCTCGAGCTTCTCCGGCTCGGTGACCAGGAAGACGTGCTTGGCCACGTTGCCCATGACGGCGGTCACGGGCGCCTCCTGGAAGGCGTCGGTGCCGACCGCGGCCCTGGCCACCTGGCCGCAGATGACGACGATCGGAACCGAGTCCGCCTGACTATCGCGGACCGGCGTAACCGTGTTCGTGGCCCCGGGCCCGGACGTGACCATGACGACGCCCACCTCCCCGCTGGCGCGTGCGTAGCCGGCCGCCATGAAGCCCGCACCCTGCTCGTTGGCGGGCACGATGAGCGGCATCGGCTCGACGCCGTCCTTGGCGTGAGCGGCGTTGTAGCGGAAGACGGAGTCGTACGTCGGAAGGATCGCCCCACCGCTGTACCCGAAGATCGTATCGACCCCCTCCTGGGCGAGCACCTCTACGATTACGTCCGCACCGGTCATCTTCTTGCCGGAGGGCGCGCTCGAGGGGGCTGGCTGGGGTCTGACCTGGGTCTTCATGGCTCGTCGTCGTGGTGCGGAAGTGTCGCTTCCAGGCGAACCTGCAAGCTCGACCCGGATCCGGCCCATTGCAATAGGCGCGCCCCCGGGGCGAACTTGGCGCCCCCCACGGAACGAGCCGTGGAAGGACAGAAAAGGCGACCCATGCGGCACATCATCTCCATCTTGCTCGAGAACCAGGCCGGCGCGCTCGCGCGCGTCGCGAGCCTGTTCTCCACGCGCGGCTACAACATCGAGAGCCTTAACGTCGCGCCCACGGACGACGAGACGGTCTCGCGGCTGACCCTCGTGACCCTGGGGTCCGACGAGGTCATCGCACAGATCTCCAAGCAGCTGGGCAAGCTGGTGGACGTAGTGAGCATCGTGGACATGACCGGCAAGGACCACATCGAGCGGGAGCTGGCGCTCTTCAAGGTGCGTCCGCCGGAAAGCGCGCGCCCGAAGCTCACCGCGCTACTCGACGATTTCGGGGGGCACGTCCTCGGATACGACGAGGGCCACGGCACGCTGGAGCTGGTGGGCAACGGTCCCGAGATCGACGACTTCATGGGCGAGGTCGCCGACCTGGCCGAGATCGAGACGGTCGTTCGCTCCGGTGCCATGGCGATGGAGCGGGGCTCGCCCGTATTGGACGCACACTTCGAAGACTGATCCGAGAACCGGAAGACTTCTTCAGCACCAAAAGGGAATAGAGGACATGGCTGAGATTCAGTTCGGCGACGAGATGGAGAACGTGATCACTCGCGAGGAGTGGCCCCTCTCGAAGGCCCGCGAGACCCTCAAGGACGAGACGATCGCCGTGCTCGGGTACGGCGTTCAGGGCCCCGGGCAGGCGCTCAACCTCCGCGACAACGGCTTCAACGTCATCGTAGGCCAGCGCAAGGGCGGCAAGACGTGGGAGAAGGCCCTCGCCGACGGCTGGGTCGAGGGCGAGACGCTCTTCGAGATCGAGGAGGCCGCCAAGCGTGGCACGATCATCCAGTACCTGCTGTCCGACGCCGGTCAGATCGCGCTCTGGGACACCATCAAGCCACATCTCACGGCCGGGAAGTGCCTGTACTTCTCGCACGGCTTCGGGATCACGTTCAACGAGGACACCGGCATCGTGCCGCCGGAGGACATCGACGTCGTGCTGGTGGCCCCCAAGGGCTCGGGCACGTCGCTGCGGCGGCTCTTCCTGGCCGGCAAGGGGCTCAACTCGAGCTACGCCATCTACCAGGACGCCACGGGGCGCGCCAAGGAGCGGGTCGTCTCGCTCGGAATCGGCGTGGGATCCGGATACCTGTTCGAGACCGACTTCAAGAAGGAGGTCTTCAGCGACCTGACCGGCGAGCGTGGGATCCTGATGGGCGCGCTCGCGGGTGTCTTCGAGGCGCAGTTCAAGTGCCTGAGGGACCACGGCCACTCGCCGTCCGAGGCCTTCAACGAGACCGTCGAGGAGCTCACACAGAGCCTCATGCCGCTCGTCGCCGAAAACGGCATGGACTGGATGTACGCCAACACGTCGACCACCGCGCAGCGTGGCGCGCTGGACTGGCGCCACAAGTTCAGGGAGGCGGTCGCGCCGGTCTTCGAGGAGCTGTACAACAGCGTCGCGTCGGGCCACGAGGCCCGGGTCGTCATCGAGTCCTGCAGCGCACCCGACTACCGCGACCGGCTCGAGAAGGAGCTCGGCGAGCTCGCCGACGAGGAGATCTGGAGAGCCGGCAAGGCCGTGCGCGCGCTCCGTCCCGAGGCGGCCGAAGGATAGGAGCCCATGGCTGATCGTAAGCCCCAGACGGAGGCCGTACGCATCCAGGCGGAGGTCGGGCCGCACCGCGAGCACGCGGTACCCATCTTCGCGACCTCGAGCTTCGTCTTCGACGGCAGCGACGAGATGCGTGCGGCCTTCGCGGGGGATATCGATCGCAACATCTACAGCCGGTTCACGAACCCCAACGTGGCCGAGCTGTCGGAGAAGATCGCCATGCTCGAGGGGGCCGAGGCCGGCCACTCGGTCGCCACCGGAATGGCCGCGGTCTTCGCCACGTTCGGCGCGCTCCTCTCCTCGGGCGATCACATCGTCGCGTGTAGATCGCTCTTCGGATCGACCCACTCGGTCCTGACCAAGGTCCTCAGGCGGTGGGGCATAGAGCACACGTACATCGACGCGTGGGATCCCGATTCGTGGCCCGAGGCCGTGCAGGACAACACCAAGCTCGTCTTCGTCGAGACGCCGACGAACCCCGCCGTCGATCTCGTCGACCTCGAGCGCCTGGCCGCCCTCGCCAAGGAGTGCGGGGCGATCCTGGCCGTGGACAACTGTTTCGCCACGCCGATCCTGCAGCGCCCCATCGAGCTCGGCGCCGACCTCTGCATCCACTCGGCCACGAAGTTCATCGACGGCCAGGGGCGGGTGCTGGGCGGCGTGGTCGTCGGCCCCGCCGACCTCGTGAAGGACATCTTCGATTTCTGCCGCGCGACCGGTCCAGCCCTCTCCCCCTTCAACGCTTGGATCCTGTCCAAGAGCGTGGAGACGCTCGAGCTGCGCATGGAGAAGCACTGCCAGAACGCGCTGGAGATCGCAAAGTGGCTCGAGGCACAGGATGGCGTCGCCGACGTACGCTACCCGTTCCTGCCCTCCCACCCACAATACGAGGTGGCGAAGCGGCAGATGACCGGAGGAGGGGCGGTGGTCGCCTTCCAGCTCGAAGGCGGCCTGGAGCAGGGCAAGCGCTTCCTGGATTCCATCGAGATGTGCTCCCTCACGGCCAACCTCGGCGACACCCGGACCATCGTCAGCCATCCGTCGTCGACGACGCACGCCAAGCTCTCCGAGGAGGAGCGTCAAGCCGTCCGCATCACGCCCGGTCTCGTACGGGTCTCCGTCGGTCTGGAGCACCCCGACGACGTCGTCGCCGACCTCGCGCAGGCCCTGGAGCGTTCGCGGGGCTGACGGTCGAGACGAAGAGAGGCTGCGTGCCGCGCCGCTGGATCCTCCGACGGGACGATTCCTTCAGTCTCTCATGGCGACGAGGGGATCGAGCCCCGCGGCGCGGAGCGCCGGGAGCAGCGAGGCCACACAAGCTACCCCACCCAGGAACCCGAGGACCGCCAAGTAGGTGACGGGATCGCTCGCAGACACGCCGATGAGGAGACTCCCTACTACGCGGGTGAGCGCCGCCGCGGCGACGAGCCCGATCACGAGACCCAGGGCCGCGACGCGGGCACCGCGTGCTACAACCAAGCCCACCACGCCCCTACGCGACGCGCCGAGCGCGATTCGCACTCCCATCTCGCGTCGCCGCTCGCGCACGCCATACGAGACTACGCCATAGACGCCGATGGCGGCGAGTACCAACGCAATCAGCGCGAACGAGGCAAACGTCGTACTCCACAGGCCGTACATCCAGAAACTGAGCCACTTCACGTCGTCCATCGGCCACACTTTGTAGGTGGGCACGTCCCGATCGACGGCCGCGACCGCGTCGCGAGCCGCTTGGGTCACCGACGGGGGCGCGCCCGATGTCCGGAGCATCACTCCGAAGTCGCGCGTGTCGAGCGTGTGGATCGGCACGAACGCAGTCGGCGGCGTGCGCTGGTCCTCGTCGAGCTTGACGGTTCGGATGTCGGGAACCACACCCACGACTGAATACCACGTTCGAGTGGTGTCGCTCTGGAAGCGAAACCGCCGACCGACGGCGTCGCCCTCGGGCCAAAATTCGGTCGCCATCGTCCTGTTGATCACCGCCACGGGGATGCCCTGGCGTAGCTCCGCCGGTTCGAAGTCGCGCCCAGCGCTGACGTCGACGGCGAAAGTCTGAAGCCAGTCGCCGAGCACGCCCGCGTAGAACAGCCTCTGGTCTCGTCCACCCGCCGGCGCGCCGTCGACTTCGACCCGCGCCATCGCCCCCCCGTCGTCCTCGAGAGGGATGAGGTCCGAGATGGCCGCGTGAGCGACTCCCGGAACGGTCTCGAGTGCCTCCTGGATGTCGCGCACCGCACGCACGCGGGCGTCCCGCGAGTCGTATGCCTCCCCTGGTAGGTAGAAGCGCATCGTCATGATGCGCGACGGATCGTAGCCGAGCTCGACGTGGCTCAGGCCGTAGAAGGTCCGGACGAAGTGCGAGCTGCCGACGAGCAAGGTCACAGCGAGGGCGATTTCGGTAACCACCAAGCTCGACAGCAGTCGAACCCGACGGGGTGCCAAGCCTGAACCCGGCCCATCGGCACGGAGCGCATCGATCGGGCGGGTCTGGGAGGTGAGCAGCGCGGGCGCGAGTCCGAAGGCCACTCCGGTGATCAGAGCCACGAGGGACGTGTAAATGAGCGCGGCCCTGCTGAGCTGGAAGGTCACGAAGAAAGGCAGCGGGTCGGAGGGCGGGATTGCTCGACCGAAGGCGCGCAGCCCCGACGCCGCAAGAGGCACGGCTACAACCGCCGCGATGATTGCCAACAGGACGGACTCTACGAGCATCTGGCGCAACAGGCGCCAGCGCCCCGCCCCCAGGGCCGTCCGCAGGGCCAGTTCACGCTCCCGGGACGCCGCTCGCACGAGCAGGAGGCTGGCGACGTTAGCACACGCGAGGAGAAGGAGGAGCGTGACCGCACCCATCATCGCGTTGGTAACGAGACGCTCCTCCCCACCGATGAACGTCGAGGCGAGTGGTCGAGCCCCGACGATCCGATCGTCCTGGATGCTGGGCCCCTCGAGGACCGCGCTGCGCCCGGCTGCGGCAAGCTCGTCTGCGAGTCGGTCCCCATCTACCTGTAGGCCCGGGCGGACCCGCCCCACGACCGAGAC
>JASFUR010000172.1:0-7200 GCA_050050215.1 Gemmatimonadota bacterium | reverse complement strand
TGGTCGTGTGCGCGGGAGGTGGCGGCATTCCCGTCGTCTTCGACCCGATCGGTCGCGTGCACGGCGTCGAGGCGGTGGTCGACAAGGACTGGGCGGCGGCGCTCCTCGCCCGGGAGCTCGACGCCGACCTGCTTCTGCTCCTCACCGACGTAGATGCGGTCTACGTCGGCTGGGGCACGCCGTCGCAGCGCGCGATCCGGCGGGCGTCGCCGGACGAGGCACTTGCCCTCGAGCTCCCGGCCGGCTCGATGCGGCCCAAGGTGGAGGCGGCTGCCGACTTCGTCGGCCGCGGGGATGGGAGCGCAGCCATCGGAGCCGTCGCCGACGCGGATGCCATCGTGCGGGGCAGGGCGGGGACGCACATCGTGGCGGTGGCCGACCGGGGATAGGGAGTCCTGTCGCCGCTCGTTTGCGTGCCCCTGTGGGGGTGGCTATGTACCGTATACGCCACGAGAACGGGACGAATGGGAGGCCTGAGGCATGGCGGGAGCGGACACGACGCGGAGGGATTTCCTGTTCCGGATGGGCGGGTTGGCCGCCGTCCTGTCCAGCCCAGCGCGACTTCTTGCGCAGGAGCGCCTGCCCACCCGCCCGATTCCCGGCACGGCGGAGTCCCTGCCCATCGTGGGCTTCGGCTCGACGAAGGCCGTCCTCGAGATTCCGACCGAGGGGCCCGAGCCCGTCGCCGAGGTCATCCGTCAGCTCATGGGCATGGGCGGTCGCGTGGTCGATACTTCCGTGCGCACGCCCGACATCGATTCGGTGTTCGGCCGTATCCTGCAGGAGCCCGACATCCGAGAGGCCATCTTCCTCGCCACCAAGATCAACACGCCGGACGCGCAAAGGGGCGTAGAGCAGATGCGACAGACGCAGCGCCTCTTCGATCGGAGGCAGGTCGACCTCATCCAGGTCGAGAGCCTGCGCGGCATCGAGCACCATTGGCCGCGCCTCCAGGAGTGGAAGGCCTCGGGCGCGACGCGCTACATCGGCGTCACGGTGTCGCAGAACCGGAATCACGGGCCTCTGCTCGACTTCCTCGAGGACGCGTCCCCCGACTTCGTCCACGTGAACTACTCCCTGCTCGAGCCGGGGGCCGAGGACCGCATCCTACCCATGGCCCGGCAGCGGGGAATGGCGGTGCTGGTCAATCGCCCCTTCATGAACGGGACGTGGTTCGGGCGTGTCGCCGATCGGCAGCTGCCGGCATGGGCGGCCGACTTCGACTGCGAGACGTGGGCGCAGTTCTCGCTCAAGTACATCCTCGCGAACCCGGCGGTGACCTGCGTGCTGACGGAGACGACGAACCCCCTCCACATGGAGGAGAACATCCGCGCGGGCTTCGGGCGGATGCCGACCGAGGCCGAGCGACGCCGGATGCGGGACGTCGCGGCGACGCTCTGAGGCGCGAGCGATTGGGAGAGCCTCACCTGGACGTCGCCACCGCGGTCGTGTCGCTGCGCCGAAACGCCGCGGTCCTCGCCGACCTCGTGAGGGACGTCTCCGCCGAGCAGGCCCGGTGGAAGCCCGAGCCGACCCAATGGTCGATTCTGGAGGTCGTGACGCACCTCGCCGACGAGGAGGTCGAGGACTTCCGGGCACGCGTCGACTCGACCCTTCACCGTCCGGAAGCGGAGTGGAGCCCGATCGATCCGGAAGGCTGGGCGGTCGAGCGCCGCTACAACGAGGGTTCCCTGGATGCCTCCCTCCATAGGTTCTTGACCGCCAGGGCGGAGTCGATCGCCTGGTTGCAGGGCCTCGCGGGCGCCGATTGGGCCACGGCGCACGAGCATCCGAGTCTCGGGCCCATCCGCGCCGGTGACCTCCTCACCTCCTGGGTGGCGCACGACCACATCCACATCCGGCAGGTCAACCGTCTGCAGCGCGACTTCCTGGTCGCGACGACGGCCGGCTTCTCTCCCCGCTACGCGGGTCGTTGGTAGGCTCCGAGGGTTCTCTTCCAGTGTACCGCGCTCGCCGAACGCGATAGAATTCCGTCCCCCGACAAGACGCATAGATGGAGGAACAGTGTCTCTACGCATGAACGACGTCGCACCGGACCTCAGCGCCGATCCCGCCCTGGACATCGTCAAGAAGTACGACATGCTCCCGGCCGACGGCGGTGACAGCTGCGACGGCCGCACGGCGGGGGACACTCAGACCGCTCGGACCGTCTTCATCATCGGACCCGACAAGAAGATCAAGGCTTCGCTCACCTACCCGATGAGCACGGGCCCCAACTTCTCCGAGATCCTGCGGTAGCGACGGGAAGGCAGAGGTCGTTGACGCCGAAAGAGCACGCCGCGCAGAAGGACGAGCCCGTGGCGGACACACCGGACGCGGAGCCGTCCTCCGACTGGACCCCGCAGGATTCGGAGGAGCTCTACCGGGTCCCGCAGTGGGGCGCCGGCTACTTCGGTGTCACGGCCGAGGGTACCTTGGCGGTCCATCCGTCCGCGGATCGGTCTCGGCGGATCGATCTGTACGAGGTCGCCCGGGGGCTCGCCGCCCGGGA
The DNA here is from genome assembly GCA_050050215.1 of Gemmatimonadota bacterium. Lineage (GTDB taxonomy): Bacteria > Gemmatimonadota > Gemmatimonadetes > Longimicrobiales > Gaopeijiaceae > UBA2982. Next base: position 4,688 of record JASFUR010000172.1, on the reverse strand, counting down.
CGTGACGCCGCCCGTCATCATCCGGTTCCCCGGAATCCTCGAGCACCGTATGCGGTCGTTGCGCGCGGCCTTCGACGACCAGATCGCGGAACAGGGTTACGAGGGCAGGTACTCCTGCTTGTACCCGATCAAGGTGAACCAGGAGCGACACGTCTGCGAGGCGATCGCCGCGTACGGGAAGGAGCTCGGGTTCGGTCTGGAGGTGGGCTCGAAGCCCGAGCTTCTCGCCGGACTGTCGCTGACCCGGGGCATGAACGGAATGCCTCTCGTCTGCAACGGCTTCAAGGACGCCGAGTACGTCGAGATCGCCACGTTGGCCGCCAAGATGGGTCGGAACGTCTTGCCCGTGGTGGAGCAGGCGCACGAGCTGCGACTCATCCACGCTTCGTCCAAGGCGCATCAGATCGTGCCCCGGTTCGGCATCAGGGCGAAGCTGGCGGCCAGTGGCGTGGGCCGATGGGCGGGCTCATCCGGGTACCGCGGCAAGTTCGGGCTCACCGTCGGCGAGATCCTGCACGCGGTCGAGTACCTGAAGGAGGTCGACATGCTGTCCGGCCTCCGCATGCTGCACTGCCACATGGGGTCGCAGATCTACGACATCCGGGCCATCAAGACGATGGTGAGCGAGCTCACGCACCTCTACGTCGAGCTCGTGAAAGCGGGGGCGCCCATCGAGGCGCTCGACATCGGCGGGGGTCTCGGCGTCGACTACGACGGGACGCAGTCGGCCTCGGGGTCGTCCATCAACTACACGCTCGAGCAGTACGCGTCGGACGTCATCTATCGCGTGAAGGCGACGTGCGACGAGGCGGGCGTCACGCACCCGAACCTGATGACCGAGTCCGGCCGGGCGCTCGTCGCGCACTCGAGCGTCCTCGTCTGCGAGGTGATGGGCAGCCGGGCGTTCCCGGACAAGCCGGACCCGCATCTTCTCGAGTCGGCGCTTTCCAGGGAGGAGCCGCCGCAGCCGCTGCTGGACGCCTATGACGCATACCAACGGCGTGGGAAGATCGACCTCCTGGAGGCATACGCCGATGCCGAGCACGCGCTCGCCGAGGCCACGGCGCTCTTCAGCTTGGGCTACATAGACCTCGAGGCCCGCGCCGCGTGCGAGGAGATCTTCTGGGCCATGGGCTGGGACGTCCTGGCCGCGTACGCTGAAGAGGACGAGCTGCCCGAAGGGCTGGACGGGCTGCCGGATCAGCTGGCGGACCTCTACTTCGTGAACCTCAGCATCTTCCAGTCCCTCCTCGACTCGTGGGGCATCGAGCAGGTGTTCCCGGTCATGCCGATCCACCGGCTCGGCGAAGAGCCGACCCGCCGGGGCGTGCTCGCCGACATCACGTGTGACTCGGATGGACGGGTCGATCGCTTTCCTGGTGAGTGGGGCCCGAAGACGACCCTCGAGCTACATGCGCCTCGGACGGAGGCGGGGCCGGGCGCCGGGAGCCCGACGCCCTACTACCTGGCGTTCTTCCTGACGGGGGCCTACCAGGAGACGCTGGGCGACCTGCACAATCTCCTGGGGGACACGCACGCGGTGCACGTCTCGTTGGGAGACGACGGACGCTGGCGCATCGACACCGTCATCGAGGGTGACACCGTCACAGAGGTCCTCGGCTACGTGCAGTACGACGCCGAAGAGATGCGCACGGCCATGCGGCAGGACATCGAGACGGCGCTCGAGGAGGAGCGCCTCACACTGGCGGAAGGGGCCAGCCTGAGACGCTTCCTCGACGAGGCGATGCAGGGATATACCTACCTGGAGTAGGCCCTACATCCCCAGCCGGCCGGCTGCCATCGGGTCCATCATCGAGTGCGCGCGACCCGTGAGGTGCATGCGCCAGAACTCCCGCGCCTCCAACATCCCGGGTAGATCCTCACGACCGGCCCAGAGCTCGGCGATCGTCTCGTACGCGTCGCCCGCCAGCATCGGCGTGCCCATGGCCACGTACGCGCGGCCCAGCCCCAGCAGCGACCGGGGTCGGTTGGGCATCCGTAGCAGGGAGGCCTGGAACTTCTCGACTGCCTCGGCGGGACGGTCGAGGTCCATCAGCAGCTCCCCGTACAGCTCGTGCACCGGCTTGATCGGCGACGCGGCTCCCCGCGGCGGCGGAAGCGCCTCGTCCGCCGCCTGCGCGCGATCCATGAACTGGATCGCCACGTCGGCGTGACCCATCGACGCGTGCATGAGCGCGGCGGCCTCCAGATGCATGATCTCGTTCGTGGAGCCCGGCCGGCGGGCGAGCTCGGCCTCGGCCTGCGCCAGCGCCTCGGCGTCGCCCAGATGGTAGGCGCTCAGGGCCGTGGCGAGCAGCTCGTGGGGTGACGTCTCGGTGGTCACCGGCTCGACGGCCCAGTGCTCGGATTCGACGACCAGGCGGGCCCGCAGCAAGGGGAGCGTGTTCACCGCACGGGGGAAGCCGGGCTCACCCCGCTCACGCCTACCCCAGAAGCCCCCCTCGTCGGCCATGACCTCCAGACGACGGATCCATACCGCGGCCTTGTCGTAGTCGCCCAGTTGAAGGTCGCCGTACTGACCCCAGTCCAGGGCGTGGACGGCGGCGCTCATGTCGTCGGCGTCGCCCGGCTCCCAGATGTCCTTCGCGGCGTCGTATGCGGACTGGTTGTTCGCCGAGACCAGATCCCACATGCCGAGCTGGATGAAGATGTGGGTCGGCATGTGGCGCGCGTGCGAGACGGCCGGCGCGATGTCGGCGAAGCGGTAGGCCGCGTCGAGTGCCAGGGGTGCGTGCAGCGGGTCGTCGAAGGCGTGGATCATGTAGTGAGGCGCGCCCGGATGGTTCGGGTTCAGCGTGAAGAGGTGCTGAGCGATCGCGCCGGCGCGGATGTTCAGTCGCTGGGCAAGCTCCTCGCCGGAGGCCAGGGGTCTCCTCACCGGGGGCTCGGCCGTCGTCTGCATGTCGTGCATGTCCTGCCCCTGATCCTCCGCCCCGGTCGTCTCCTCGGCCGGCATGGGCATCGGGGCCGGGGCCGGGGCGTCGCCCGACCGGACCGCCGCGGCCGCGCTCAGCATGGAGAGCGCATAGAACGCGGAGACCTCGGGGTCGTTCGGATAGCGCCGGTAGAGCGACTCCATCTCCATCATGTAGTTCAGGCGACGCGTGACGTGGTCCCCCTCGCCCCAGAGCGCCTCCACCGCGGAGAGGAAGCCCTGCTCCCGGGGCGTCGGCGCCTTCGCGAGCCGCTCTTCGGGCGTCGGGGCGAGGCGCTCGAGCGCCTGCCGCGGGAGGGTCGGATCCATGTCGGACACCAGCGGGTGGTCGTACGCGAGCGACTCCGCCCAGTACGCCATCGCGAAGTCGGGGTCGATCGCCTGGGCCGCGTGGAATTCGTCGCGCGCCTGCTTCCAGCCGAAGCTGTGCAGGATGGCGACGCCACGCAGGAAGTGCTGCTGGGCCTCGCCGGTCGCGGACGTGGGGAACTCGATCGAGCCGACGTTCTCGAACTGGGCCGTGACTGGAACGGCGCCGAACAATACGGCGGCGATCGCGAGCAACGCGGTGCGTGTCGCCTTCATGGATCCTCTCCTCGGGGCAGGGCCCGATCCGCGGACCGGGCCGAGTTCGGACTCTATAGTAGTGGCTCGTCGTTGGTGCCGCCTCAGGGGGCCGGGGCGAGCACGGCCAGGACGATGAGCCGCTCGTCACCGGTATTCCGGATGCCGTGCGCGACCCCTTCGGGCGCGACGAGCATCGTGCCGGCTTCCATGGGCACGTCTCGGTCGTCGAGGAGGAAGAGCCCGGTGCCGGAGAGGACGTGGTAGACCTTGTCCTGGCCGGCGTGCGTGTGGAGCCGGTGCTCCTGGCCGGGCTCGAAGCAGTTCAGCCCGACCAGCACCCGGTCCGACCGGAAGAGGGTGGTCTTGCCCATCTTCTCCGGGTTGAAGACGGCCTGCTCTTCGGGGCGGATGGCTTTCGGATGCGCCATGGGGTCTCCTCTGCTCAAACGAAGTAGTCGGACACCTTCACGCCGTACTTGTCGGCACTGGTCACCTTGATGATCGATCGCGCGAAGTTGCCGTTGCCGTCGGTGTCGGCGAGATCGACGAGCGGCGCCGGGCTCAGCCAGCGTCCGTTCGCGTCGCTCAACAGCCGGACTATTGGGCGGTGGACGAAGGACGGATCCGAGTTGGCGGAGTGTACGAGCGCGAGCTCGTACGTGTCGAGAATGACCACGGTCCCCACCGGGTAGATCCCGAGCAGGTTGATCAGGGCCTTCACGATCACCGGGTCGTAGACCCGGCTCTCGTCCTCCCACAGCTCGAGCAGAACCTCGTCCGGAGGCGACGCGCCCGAGTAGGCGCGCTCGTTGGTCGCCGCGTCGAAGGCGGCCGCAACGGCGATGATCCGCGAGAAGATGGAGGGCTCGCGCGGGCTGCGGGTCGAGGGATAGCCGGAGCCGTCGGTCCCGAGGTGGTGCTCGTAGGCCACGATCATGCTCTGGTAGGGAATGTCGCCGAAGTCACGCAGCCGGTACGCGCTGAGTGCACCGAGCCACGTGTGCGCCTCCATGCGCTTCCGCTCCTCCGGGGTGAGCTTCTCGCCCTTCGTAAGGATCTCCCCGGGGATCCGGCTCATGCCGATGTCGTGCACGAGCGCCGCGTGGCCCAGGTCGTAGAGCTGCGTCTTGGTCAGCCCCAGCCGACGGCCGATCGCGACGCAGAA
>JASFUR010000171.1:0-7209 GCA_050050215.1 Gemmatimonadota bacterium | reverse complement strand
GGCCCGATGGGCTGGAAGATCCCCGAGGGACACGGTGGAAGCAAGACGGCCCTTCGGGCCACCACCGGGTGCCCGGATCCCTCGGTCGAGCCGGTCTCTAGAGGGTCTTCGAGTCCTCCAGGACCTGTCGTACCAGCTCTTCTTGCAGGCGGAACATGGGGCTGTCCACCCGCTCGGGACCTTCCGGATGATCGTGGCCCAGCACGTGCAGGGTGCCGTGGATCACCAGGCGCACCAGCTCCTCGGTGAGGGGCACGTCCATCTCCTCGGCCTGTCGCTCCGCCTGCTCGCACCCGACGTACACGTCGCCCACGATCGTGTCGTCTCCGCCCGACAGGGAGAAGGCGATCACGTCCGTGGTTCGGTCCCTGCCGAGGTACTCGTGGTTGAGGCGCCGCATATCCTCGTCGGGGAGAAGCGCCACGGAGATCTCGGCGTCTCCGGCGCCCCCGGTCGCCAGGGTGTGCCTGACCGCGGACTCGACGAGGCGCACCGGTGCATCCGGGTACGTCTCCTCGTCGATGTGTATGCGTGGCTCGGAGGGGCTCACGCGGACCCGGTCACGGGCGTCGACGGCGCGGCCGCCGTGTCCTCCTCCTCCGCGTCCGTCAGGTGCTTGGTTCCGGGATACTCGATACGCCGGTGGTGCACCCCCGACAGGATGCTCACGAACTGGTCCTTGATCTGTGCGATCTCACCGAGCGTGAGCGGCGAGTCGTCCAGCTGTCCGTCCGAGATCTTGCCCTGCACGACGGTGTCGATGAGCTCACGCACGCGCTCGGGCGTGGGATCCTGCATCGCTCGGGTCGCGGACTCACACGAGTCGGCGAGCATGACGATGGCGGTCTCCTTCGACCGCGGCTTCGGCCCCGGATAGGTGAACTTCTGCACGTCGATCTCGGCGTCATCCTCGGCCTCTTCGCGCGCCTTCTCGTAGAAGAAGCCGATCCGCTGCGTGCCGTGGTGCTCGTAGATGAAGTCGACCACGACCTCGGGCACGTTCGCGTCGCGCGCCAGCCGCGCGCCCTCCGTGACATGCTCGAGCACGATCGCCGCCGAGGTCTCCGGCTTGAGCTTGTCGTGCGGATTCCGGGCATCGGGCTGGTTCTCTACGAAGTAGTGCGGCTTGAGCATCTTGCCGACGTCGTGGTAGAGGACGCCGACCCTGCAGAGAAGCCCGTTCGCGCCGATCCTGGTGGCTGCGGCCTCCGCGAGGTTGGCGACGTTGATCGTGTGCGCGTACGTGCCGGGCGCCTCCATGGCGAGCCTGCGGAGCAACGGCCGCGTCGGATCGGCCCACTCGAGCAGCGTCTGCACGGTCGTGATGCCCGTGAACATCTCGAAGACCCACAGGAAGCCCATCGCGAGCAGCGCCGAGGCGGTGGCGTTGCCGGCGAGAACCGCGGCCCCCTGCGCGACATCCGTGAGCGACCCGGAGGTCGCCATGCCGTGTGCGAGCAGCGCGAGGGCTCCCGCGCCCGAGATGATCGCGATGGAGACCCACGTCTCCGAGCGTCTACGAACGGCGCGCACGCTCATGGCGGCCGCCGCGCCGCCTGCCGTCAGGCCCAGGATGGTGCCCTGGTCGGAGAACGGCTCCAGTGTCCCGGTGATCGCCATGAGCACGAGCACCAGGAGGAGCGCCATGCGCGTATCCCAGAGGACCGCGACCGGGAGTGCCACGAAGGCGATCGGCAGCCATTCGGGCGGGAGCCCACCTCGACCGATCCCGATGCCGGCCCCGAAGTAGGCGGCCGTGAGGATCGCCAGGAGGAGCAGCCAGCGATAGTTCGCGTACACCTCCGGCCGGGCGAAGAAGACGAGAAGGCCGAAGATCGACAGGAGGAGGCCGTTCAGCAGGGCGGCTCCGAACAGCGCGCCGAGGTCCAACCTCGCCTCTTCCCCGTTCCCCTGGGCGCGCAGCGCGGCGTAGTAGGCATCGAGCCGCTCCCTGACCTCCGGAGTGATCACGTCGCCGGCCCGCACGATGACCTGGCGCTCAAGGACGTCGCCCTTCATGAGCGGTACGGACTGTCGCACCGCGTCGCGGTCCCGCTCGGTCTGCAAGACGTCGAACTCGAGCGAGTACTCCAAGTGATAGATGAGCACCAGCCGGAAGAGCTCGCGGGCGTCGGGGGGCAGCTCCGCGGGCAGGAATCCGACAGCCTGTGCGTAGAAGTCCCCCGACGTCAGAACCTCGTCGGCCGGAACCGACCGTTCTTGGCCGTCGCGCGATATGGTCACGGTCTCCGTCGTCAGGTCGGCCATGCGCGCCGGATCGACGACACCGCGCGGAATCACGTCGGCCGCCGCGCGCAGAGCCGCGGACCGGAACATCGCACGCGTATCGTCGTCGATCAGGTATCCGATCTGAGAGGACGTGGCGGAGATCTGACTGGCGCGCAGACGCTCGCCGAAGGCCACCGTGTCACCTTCGGCGGCGAGGCTGTCGAGCGCGTCGAAGAAGCGCGTCAGGCGGACCCGCACCGAGTCGGCGGCCTCGGGCCGGTAGCGGAACGTCGGCGGGACGGTCTGCATCGCCACCTGCCGATCGCGATCGAGCTCCTCCGGGGTCTTCGGGATGCTGAACCCGATGTCGGCGCTCACCGTCTCCTGGGCCACCTCCCCCTCCGCGGGGATCCGGATGTTCAGGCCCTCGGTCGGCGGGAAGAACACGGTGATGAACGCCGCGAGCGCGACGAGCAGCAGGATCCGCATCCCGTGATGACGGATGCGCTCCGGCCACGTCTGCGGCGTCTCGACGGTGGGCCGCCGGACCACCGGGCTGGCCTCGGACGGAGGACGCTGGCTCACGCGGACGACGTCCCGTCGCGGTCGCGAGCGTACGCCTTGATGATGTCCTTCACCAACCGGTGTCGGATGACGTCCCTCTCGTCCAGGTAGACCAACGAGATCCCGTCGATGCCCGAGAGGATCTCCTCGACCTCCAAGAGCCCCGACTCGGACGGGTTGCCGAGATCGATCTGTGTCTTGTCGCCGGTGATCACGACGCGTGAGTTCAAGCCGAGCCGCGTCAAGAACATCTTCATCTGCGCACGCGTGGCGTTCTGCGCCTCGTCGAGAATGACGAACGCGTCCGAGAGCGTACGACCACGCATGTACGCGAGCGGCGCGATCTCGATCGTGGAGTCCTCGAGGGCCCGGCGGACGCGGTCGTGCGGCATCATGTCCTCGAGCGCGTCGTAGAGCGGGCGCAGATACGGATCGACCTTCTCCTGCAGGTCTCCCGGCAGGAAGCCCAGGCTCTCCCCCGCCTCGACCGCCGGACGTGCGAGGATGATCCGACGCACGCGCTTCTTGTAGAGCGCGTCGACGGCGCAGGCCACTCCCAGATAGGTCTTCCCGGTACCGGCAGGCCCGATGCCGATCACGATGTCGTTCTGCGAGATCGCGTCCACGTAGCCGCGCTGACCGTCGGACTTCGGGACGATCACCCGACGCGAGCCGGGAAGCGCAATGCGGATCTCGTCGTCCGGGTGGACGATGCCCGACTCACTGGACTCGACGCCGTCGGCGAAGCGCGCGATGTCGTGCGTGTCGAAGGGACGACGCAGGCGCGCCATCTCGATCATGTGCTGCACGACGGGTGTGGCCCGCTCGACCGGCCCGAGCGCACCCGAGAGAATCACGTGATTTCCGCGAAGCACCATCCGCACGCCGAAGAGGCGGCTGACCTCGTGGATGTTCCTGTCGGTCACACCGGCGAGCATCAGAGGGTCGGCGCCCTCCGAATTCAGTCGGTGCTCTACAAGGGTCTCACCGCTCGCCACGCCTACTCCTGCCCGCGGGTTTTCACCACTTCGAGGCCCAGGGCCTCCAGCTCGTCCTGCCCGACCCCGGCCGGCGCACCCTCGTAGAGGGCTCTGGCGGCCGTGGTCTTGGGAAAGGCGATCACATCCCTCAGGCTTCCCGATCCGGTGAAGCGCTGAACGATACGGTCGAGCCCCAGCGCGATGCCACCGTGTGGCGGCGCACCGGCCGCCAGAGCGCCCAGCAGGAAGCCGAACTTCTCGTCGATCTCCCCGTCCGTGAGGCCGACCGCGCGAAGGATGCGCCGCTGCAATTCCGGCTGGTGTACACGGATGCTGCCCGAGCCGAACTCGGTCCCGTTGTAGACCATGTCGTACGCGGTGCCCCGCACCGCCGCCGGGTCGCTCTCCAAGAGCTCGACGTCCTCCGGGTGCGGCATCACGAACGGGTGATGGCTCGGGACGAGCGCTCCGTCCTCCTCGACGAAGACGGGGAACTCGGTGACCCAGAGCCAGGAGTGCTCACGGTCGAACGGAAGCTCGAGGGCGGCGGCGGACGCGGCTCGGGCGGCAGCCAGCGCCGGGGAGGTCATGTCGTCCTTGCCGGCCGCGGCGAGCACGAGATCGCCCTCGCCGAGCCCAATCGCCCCGGCCTGCTCTTCGGTCAGAAACTTGCCCAACGGACCGGACATGTTGGAGTCGGTGCGCTTCGCCCACAGGAGTCCGGGCGCACCGGTGTCCTTGGCCTTCGCTTCGATTCTCTCGATGTCCTTGCGAGACAGGCGTGCGCCACCCTCCAGGCGGAGTCCGCGGACCCGCCCGCCGGCCTCGACCTGGTTCTTGATGATGCCGAAGTCGGTATCGCGGAGCGCCTCCGTCCAGTCGCCGATCTCGAGGCCATAGCGCAGGTCGGGACGGTCGGAACCGTACCGCTCCATCGCCTCGGCCCAGGAGAGCCGGGGAAACGGAAGCGAGACATCGACGTCGGCGACCTCGGCCATCGCGGCCACGAGCCCCTCCATCCACGCGAACACGTCGTCGGGCTCGATGAACGAAGCCTCGAGGTCGATCTGCGTGAACTCGGGCTGTCGGTCTGCCCTCAGGTCCTCGTCCCGGAAGCAGCGCGCGATCTGGAAGTACCGATCGAAGCCGGCCACCATGAGCGCCTGCTTGTACAGCTGCGGGCTCTGCGGCAGCGCATAGAACTCGCCCTTGTGCACCCTGCTGGGCACCAGGTAGTCCCGGGCGCCCTCGGGGGTCGCCTTGGTCAGCATGGGAGTCTCCACCTCGACGAACCCGAGGCGGTCCAGATAGTTGCGTGCGGCGAGCACCAGCCGGTGGCGCAGCACCAGGTTGTCCTGCAGCTCCCAACGGCGCAGGTCGAGCACCCGGTGCTTGAGCCGCAGCTCCTCGGCGGGCAGCTCGTCCTCCGGGGCCCGGTAGACGGGGATCGCAGGCGTCACTGCGTCCGAGAGCCGCTCGAGCTTCACCGCTTTCACCTCGACGTCGCCCGTCGACAGGTCCGTGTTCCGGGCGGCCTCGGGGCGGAGCTCCACCTTCCCCTCGATGCGCACGACGTCCTCGTGACCGAGCTCGTGGGCAAGCTCGAGTGAGGCGGCGTCCGTCCAGTCCGGACCGAACGACACTTGCACGAGACCGGTGCGGTCCCGCAGGTCGATGAACACGAGGCCGCCGAGGTCGCGCCTGCGGTGCACCCATCCGGCGAGGTGCAGGGTTGCGCCCGCGTCGTCCGCGCGCAGACCGCCAACCATGCGCTCTCGCAGTCGCGTGCTCTCCAACTCGGTCTGCATCATCGGCTCGTGGTGCCTAATCGGTACGGGGTGTGGGCGTGCTCGCCGCGACGGGCGCGACGCGCATCAGGATGAACAATGCCAAGAAATAGCCGATCGACACACCCGTCATGTCGGCGATCCAGTCTCCCCACCCGGGTGTCCGGCCGTACACGAAGGCCTGATGCCACTCGTCGGTGGCGCCGTAGATGCCGCCCAACGCGAGCGCCAGGAGGTGGGGAGGCGGGCGGGGATCGAAATGCTTGCCGTGGCCGAGCGCGAGGCCGAGCACCGCATACAAGCATGCGTGCGCGAGCTTGTCGTACTGCGCAAGCCACGTTGGAATGGCCGGATTCGACCATGCACTCAACAAAAAGAGGACCGTCGCCCAGGCGGCAGCGGGTCCCCATGCACGTATTCTCTCTGCCAAAAGCTTGTTCGCGGATCGCTCGCTCGCGGCGAACCTCCCTGTCTTCGGGGACTTTCGGTCGGCGGCTAACTTAAGACCGCATCGAGGTCGATTCAAGAAAAAAGCCCATGGTCGATACGCCGCGCCCAGATCTGTTGTCCCTGCCGCCCGAGGCCCTCCGGAGCACGCTCTCGGAGCACTTCGCGTCGCGCGGCCAGCCGTCGTACCGCGTGGGCCAGGTGGAACGGTGGATCTACGAGTCCCTGGCTTCGTCGGTCGACGACATGACCGACGTGCCCCAGGCGGAGCGGGACGCGCTCTCCGAGGCCTTCGAGCTGCGAGAAGCCGAGGAAGGAGCCGTCCAGCGCAGCGCCGACGGAACGGTCAAGCACGTCTGGCGCCTCGGGGACGGCGAGCTCGTGGAGTCCGTGCTCATCCCGACCTCGGAGCGCCTCACGCTCTGCATCTCGAGCCAGGCCGGGTGCGCCATGGGATGCACCTTCTGCGCGACCGGCTGGGGTGGCTTCGACAGACAGCTCTCGGCCGGCGAGATCGTGGCACAGTACCGCGCAGCCCGCCGCTGGGCGGAAGCGCACGAGCTCGGCCCGATCACGAACATCGTGTACATGGGCATGGGCGAACCGCTGGCGAACCGCTCCGCGGTGCACGACTCGCTCACCCTGCTGAACCAGGGCTACGGCGTCGGTGCCCGCCGCATCACCGTGTCCACGGTGGGTGTGGTGCCGGGTATCCTGGAGCTGGCCACACGACCCGAGCAGTTCCGTCTGGCGCTTTCGCTGCACGCTCCCGTGAGCGACCTGCGCCGCGAGCTCATCCCCCTGGAGAAACGCCATCCGCTCCCCGAGGTGCTCGAGGCGTTGAGGGCCTTCGACGAAGCCGGTGGGAAACGGATCACCTTCGAGTACACCATGATCGCGGGCGTGAACGACGACCCCTCCCTCATCGAGCCGCTCGCCGATCTCGCGGTGCCGGTGCGCGCCTTCGTGAACCTGATCCCCTTCAACCCCATCCCGTACCAGGACTGGAGTCCGTCCCCGCCCGAGCGCATCCAGGCGTTCGCCGCAGGGCTGGAGCGACGTGGGGTGTCCGTGGCCGTCCGGGAGACGAGGGGCCGAGACATCGACGCCGCCTGCGGGCAGCTGCGGGCGCACACGCTCGTGCAACTGGAGAAGGCGTAGCTCGGACGTCGACGGGCCCGGCGGTGGGTGGTCTGCCCGCC
>JASFUR010000170.1:0-7209 GCA_050050215.1 Gemmatimonadota bacterium | reverse complement strand
CCAATGCCACGGGCGCAGGGAGATGCGGGCCGACGAGCTGGAACAGGTGATCCTCGTGTGCCTCGTCCACGATCAGGCGCTCGTAGCGACCACCGGTGAGGTGTCGCAGATACGAGCTGGCGCGACGGACGAGATCCGGCTGGTGCTCCTCACGGAAGCGTCGGTCGGCCTCTCGCAGGAGACGGGCCAGGATCCACTTGCGGTCTCGCTCGCGTACCAGCCGTGTCTCCTCCTCTCGCAGGCTGGCGATCTCGCTGTCGACCGCGTCCACCGTGTCCTGGTCGCGCAGATGGTTTACCTCCGCGTCCAGCGCTTCGCCGCGGGTGAGCAACTCCTCGATACGCTCGTCGTGGGCTTCGATGCGTGCGCGAGCGCGGGCCAGGGCCTCTTCGTCGACCGACCACTCCGGGTCGGACTGCTCCAGCTCGCGGATCTGGCGCTCGAGCTCGGCTAGGTCGGTGTGCTCCCGCTCGAGCTCGTCCTCGAGCTGGTCGGCCCTCGCATGGGCGGCCAGGCGCGCTCGTCCCACCTCGAGACCCCTCCGCACGTCACTGGACACGAGCGCGCGGCCGAGCCCGGCGATCGTGTCGCTCTCGACCCCGACGGTTCTCGCTCGCTCGGCGGTATCGTCGCGCTCGCGAGCCAGCCGGCGCATGTCTCGCTCCGCCGTGGCCGCGGCGTCGTGGAGGCGCTCCGCGTCCCGGAGCGCACGGTCCAGGTCGCGCGCCACCCCCTCCGCGTCGCCAGCGGTCTCGCGGCCGAGGGACGCGGCCAGGTCACGCGAGCGGGCGTCGATCCGAGTGACACGCTCGCGGCTCGCCGCGAGTGCTCGTCCGCTCTCCTCCCGCTCACGGATCAGGTCGCGGATGCGCTCCAGCCCGGTGACCAGGTCCTCGTCGGGTCTCTCCAGCAGCTCGGGGCGGAGAGGGAGCCCCCGGAGGAGCTCCGAGACGTCCGCGGACGTGCCGTCCCCGTCCCGGCGGGTCGTCCCGGCCGGGTCGGCGGACCGCCCGCCCGCGATGTCAGCAGCGATGCGGCCTGAGCGCGCGATCGCCAGCCACCAGGTGACCCCGGCCGCGAGCGCCGCGGCTCCCAGCGCGGTGACGAGCGGCAGCTCCGCGACGAGACCCCAGACGAGGAGCGCCCCGCCGAGGACGACGACGATCCACGGTGGGGGCCCTGAGCCCGGGGCGGGAACCGAGGCTTCGGCTTCCCGTTGGCGGGTCAGGCGTTCCCGGACGCGTTCGATCGGCACCGAGGCCAGCAGCTGCTCGGGCACGTCGCGCCACGGGCCCGCGAAGAGCTGCTGGGTGGCGGCATCCACCCGCGCCTCGAGGTCCGCGATGTCGGCCTCCAGCTCCACGGTTCGGCTCCTCGAGTGCGCAGATCCCTGGGCGTCGGCCACGAGCGCGATGATCTCCTCACGCCGGGCGAGGACCGGCGCCGCCGATTCGGCACGCTCGACGGTGGCTTTCCGCTCGGCGAGCTCGGATTCGAGCTCGGTCAGGAGGCGGTCGAGGCGCTTCCGCTCGGACTGGAGCTCGTCGTAGCGCGCGGGAGCGTCGGCGGGAAGGCCCGAGATCTCGTCGCGGTCTCCGCCCTGGGCTCGAAGTGCGGCGATGCGGTCGAGCTGACGCTTGGCGGGAAGGAGCGACTGGGCCCGCTCCACCTCGGCCCGATCCATCTGGCGGTGCTCGCGCACGGACTGGAGCTCCGCACGAAGTGTCTCCCGCTCCTCCACCAGTCGCCGGACGCGCGTGTCGCGCTCCTGTGCCGCGGTTCGCCGACCGCGGAGCTCACGCAGCGTCGACTGCAGCTCGCGCAGCCGCTGGTTTCCGCGGCGGTTGGGTCGCCAGATCTCGCCCGCCTCACGCTCCAGCGCCTCCGCGACCGTCCGGGGTGAGAGCAGGTCCGTCGCTCCCATCGAGCCGATCATCTTGTCCTGGATCCGGGCCCATGTCTCGCCGTCCAATCCGGCCAGCTCCCCGAGCGTGATGGCGAAGACCTGCCGGAAGACCGTCCGCGGCACGTGGCCCACCCAGGGGACCGACTGGTTCCTCAGGTCGCTCGTGCGGCCGTCCAGCGTGAGCACGCCGGACGGCTGCGATCTGAGCTTCCTCTCCACCTCCGCGCATCCTTCCGAGTCGAGGCGCACGCGGATGCTCCCGGACGCCTCGTCCGTGCCCCACGGCACGTGCGGATTCCTCTCTCGTGTGGCCGGCTGGAAGCCGTACAGGGCGGTCGTCAGAAAGGAGAAGAGTGTCGACTTGCCGGCCTCGTTCGGGCCCAGGACGACCACGAGATCTTCGAGAGACGCCGCGCCGGTGTCGAAGTCGTGGAGCCGGCCGAAGCCCCCGATCCGGATGCGGTCGATCCTCATCGGTCCGGCGTGTCCAGGAGGCGGGCCGCGATCTCCCCGTCGATGTCGGCCACGAGGTCCCTGACGTAGCGGTCCACCGCGGCGGAGTCGTCGGACGTGACGCCGGCCAGGTCGCCCGGATCGAGGCCGGCGAGTCGGCTCTCACCACGACGGACCGAGCCGGCCAGACGCAGGGCTTCACCGAGCACGTCCACGCGCTCCCTGTGGTCGTCGAGCGCCAGGACGGGGTGGACTCCGTCCGCGTCCACGACGACTTCCAGCGCGCCCAGGAGCTCGGTGAGCTCTCGGGCCAGCAGGTCGCGATCTTCCTCGACCCGCAGCGTCGCCCAGAGTGGGGAGGGGCCGGACAAGATCACGCGTACCATCCAGCCCGCGTCGGCGGCGCCCGGGTCTTCGGCGCGCTGCGCCTGCCAGGCGAGTTGCACGTGACGCTCCAACTCGTCGAGCGACTCGAGCTCCTCGAGGTGCTCCACCCGAACCGTGTCCCACCGCACGGGGGCCAGCGGGCGGAAGGAGACCAGGGGTGCCGTGCGATCCGAGAGGTCGACCAGCAGGGCGCCACGTTCCCCTCGATCCGCGTGCGTGCGACCCTGCAGGCTCCCGGAATACCAGATGGGCGGGTCTTCGGCCAGCTCCTGGCGCAGATGCACGTGACCGAGGGCCCAGTAGTCGTACCCCCCGCGCATCAGGTAGGCGAGCTCGGAAGGGGCGTAGGCGTGGTGCTCCTCCGAACCGATCGACGAATGGACCTGGGTGTGGAGGAGGCCGACCTCGGGGAGCTCTCCCGCGGGTCGGGGGAGCAGCCTCGAGAGATCCTCCGACTCGTGATCCGAGGCGTGCCCCACCGCGTTGACGTACCCGACGGGCTCTCCGGCGGCGTCGTGGATGAGGACCCGGCGCGGAGTCGCGTCGCCCACGACCTGGACGTTCGAGGGCCAGGCCAGCGAGCGCGGTCCGGCTCCCGGCGCGCCGGGGTCGTGGTTGCCGGTGGCGTAGACCACGGTGATGCCGTGGTCGGCGAGCCTCGAGGCCTGGTCGAGGAGGAAGCGCTCCGTGGTGAAGGAGAGCCGCTCGCCGTCGAACAGGTCACCGGCGATGAGGAACGCGTGCACCTCCTCGCGGATCGCAAGGTCGACCGCCCGGCGGAACGCCTCCCTCGAGGCTTCACGAAGACGTCTTCGGACGGACTCGGAGCGTCCCGCAAAGGAGGTGTCGAGATGGACGTCGGCGACATGCAGGAAGCGCATGTGCCAAACTAGATGAAAGGTTGGAGCCAGGGAATTCGGAGAACGGCATCGGTCGGATTGCCAAGGTTTCCCGCCATCATCGTCCTCGGTAACGTTCGTCCATGACCGAACAGACGCGCACGAGGGAGCGTCGGCAGCGAGATCACGCTCCTCAGGTCGAGGCCGTCCTCCGAAAGCTGGAGGAGCGCTGCGGGGACCGGAATGGCGAAGCGCTGCAGGAGTTCGCTTCACTCTTCCTACGCCGTGCGCCCGACGCCTTCCTCCGAAGCCGGAACGTCTCCGACCTGACGAGTGTCACGCTCGGGGTCTTCGATTTTCTCGACCACGCGCCGCCGGACGAGGTCCACGTGTCGGTGCTGGATCCCACCCGGGAGAACGAAGGGTGGGAGGCTCCGGTCACGGTCGTTCGTGCGAACGTGAGCGAGCGCCCCTTCGTGGTGGACACGATTCGGGAGTACCTGCACACGCAGGGCCTTGCGATCGAGCACATGGTCTATCCGCTCATCGACGTCGAGCGCGACGGCGACGGGCGGGTCGTGCATGTGACCGAGCCGGGCGATGCGGGCGCCAAGGAGGCCCTCGTCCACTGCGAGGTCGAGCAGGTCCCGCGGCCCGAGATGTTGGCGCGGGTCGACGACGACCTGACCCGGTGCTTGTGGGATGTCGTCCACGCGACGGACGACTTCGAGCCCATGATCGGCGTCGTCGACTCGGTCGTCGACGAGCTCGAGCAGCAGGTCGGTATCGGGTCCGTGCAGGACGAGCGACTCGCCGAGATCCAGCTCTTTCTCGAGTGGCTGCGGGATGGGGGCTTCGTGTTCCTCGGCTACCGGGAGTATTCCCTGCAGGAGGGGGAGGGAGGCGAGAAGAGCATCGTCGTCCAGAAGGGTTCCGGGCTGGGCGTGCTCCGCAACGAGGCGGAGTCGGGCTTCGCCGAGCCCGTTCCACTCGCGGAGCTGACCGTGTCGCAGCGCGAGCTGGTGGAGGAGGGGCCCGTCCTCATCATCAGCAAGACGAATGCGGAGTCCACGGTGCACCGACGGGCGCGCATGGATTACGTCGGCGTCCGGAAGATGGACGAGACCGGTCGCACCGTCGGAGAACACAGATTCATCGGCCTCTTCACCTCCAAGGCATACTCGGACGCCGCCGAGAACATCCCCATCCTCCGGCACAAGCTCCGGAGCATCCTCGAGGACGCGGGCGTGCGCGAGGGGACGCACGACTACAAGGCGATCATCACGATCTTCAACTCGCTGCCGAGGGAGCAGCTCTTCATCTCCTCGGCGGACGAGATCGCTGAAGACGTCCGGACGGTCCTGACCTCGTACAGCACCGACGACGTGACGGTGACGGTTCGGGAGGACCCTCTGCATCGGGGCCTCTCGGTGATGGTGATCGTGCCCAAGGATCGCTTCTCCGGCGACGTGCGCCGGGAGATCGAGGCCGCGCTGGTGGACGCGTTCGAAGCCGACGTCCTCAACTACCACCTGGCGCTCGGCGAGGGCGATCAGGCGCGTCTCCATTTCTACCTGGCGGTGTCCGAGGGCAGCGCCGAGGGCGTCGATCCGGCCGACCTCGAGGTCACGGTGGGCCGTATCATCCGCACCTGGAGCGACCTCGTCCGGGAAGAGCTCGAAGGACTCCGCTCGTCCGCCGTGGCGCAGCGCATGGTGCGGGAGTGGGGTGACAGGCTGACGGCGGAGTATCGGGCCGCGAGCGATCCGACCGTCGCCGCAGGCGACATCTGCGTGCTGGACGAGATGGTCGCAGACGACGAGCGCATCGCGGTCCAGCTCGCCAACCCCGACGGCCACTCCGACCAGGTCGGAGGGGTCGAGGGTGCGACGCAGCTCAAGCTCTTTCTGCGGGGCGAGCGCCTCGTGCTCTCGGACTTCATGCCGATCCTGGATCACCTGGGGCTGCGCGTCATCGCCATGCAGCCATTCGACGTGCGTGGGGACGGAGAGCCTGCGGCGACGATCTACGTCTTCGCGGTGCTGGACCGGGAGGGCCGCCAGTTGGACGTTCGCGGTCGCGGCGAGCTCCTGTCCCAGACGCTCCTGGCCGCTCGGGCCGGCGACGCGGTCAGCGATCCTCTGAATGCGCTCGTCGTTCTGGCGGGTCTCCATTGGCGGGAGATCGACGTGCTGCGCGGCTTGGCCGGATACGCATTCCAGGTCGGAGCCGTGCCCAGCCGATCCGCGCTCCCGAACGCCCTGACGAAGTATCCGGGGATCGCACGCGAGCTGTTCGAGCTCTTCCAGACCCGCTTCGACCCGGGCGCCTGGGACACCGTGGAGCAGCGGGTAGAGGCGGTGAGCGACGTTCGGACGGTCTTCCAGGCCTCGTTGCGCAGCGTGTCGCTCCTGGCCGACGACCGGGCACTGCGGCGTCTCGAGGGGCTGATCTGCTCGACTCAGCGCACGAACTACTACAAATGCGGCGGTCGGGTACCGACGAAGCGCTCGGGCGGGGTGCCCTACATCTCGTACAAGCTGCTGGTCGGCGACCTGGAGCAGTCGCGGCCTACGGAGCTGCTCTTCGAGGTCTGGGTGCACTCCTCTCGCATGGAGGGGATCCATCTCCGTGGCTCGAGGGTCGCCCGCGGTGGAATCCGCTGGAGTGACCGGCCCGACGACTTCCGCACCGAGGTGCTGGGTCTGGTCGAGACCCAGATGATCAAGAACGCGGTGATCGTTCCGGGTGGATCCAAGGGCGGCTTCGTCACCCGTGTCCTCCCTCCGGATCAGGAGGAGCGGATGAAGGAGGGGAGGGCCCAGTACCAGACGCTCATGCGCGGGCTCCTGGACCTGACCGACAACCTGGTGGACGGCAAGACCGTGAGGGCCGGGGGGCTGGTCGCCTACGACCCGGCGGACACCTATCTGGTGGTCGCGGCGGACAAGGGCACGGCGACCTTCTCGGATCTGGCCAACTCGGTGGCCGCCGAGTACGACTTCTGGCTGGACGACGCGTTCGCTTCGGGAGGGTCCCATGGCTACGACCACAAGGCCGTGGGCATCACGGCCCGCGGGGGCTGGGAGTGCGTGAAGCGTCACTTCCGGGAGAAGGGCAAGGACATCCAATCGGAGCCGTTCACGGTCGCCGGCATCGGCGACATGAGCGGAGACGTGTTCGGGAACGGCATGCTCCTCTCCGAGCAGATCCGGCTCGTCGCGGCCTTCGACCACCGGCACGTCTTCATCGATCCCGATCCGGATCCGGCCCGGTCCTACGAAGAGCGGAAGCGCATGTTCGGGCTCGGGCGCTCCAGCTGGGATGACTACGACCGCGGCGCCCTGAGCGAGGGCGGGATGATCGTCCCCCGGGGTGCCAAGGAGGTTGAGCTCACCGGCCAGGCGCGGCGCGCACTCGGGCTCTCGGACGAGCAGGCCAAGGGCCTGAACGGAGAGTCCCTCATCCGGTGTGTGCTTCGCTCGCCCGTGGAGCTACTCTGGAACGGCGGCATCGGGACGTACGTGAAGGCCACATCGGAGAGTGACTCCGACGCCGGCGATCCTACGAACGACGCCGTGCGGATCGACGCGAGCGAGCTGCGCTGCGAGGTCGTCGGAGAGG
>JASFUR010000169.1:0-7210 GCA_050050215.1 Gemmatimonadota bacterium | reverse complement strand
CGGTCGAGGGCGCGTGGAATACGGCACGCTTCGAGGAACCGAACCTCGGCTACAAGCCGAGCTACAAGGGCGGCTACTTCCCGGTGAGCCCGACCGACACTTACCACGACCTTCGCGGCGAGATGGTCTACCTCATGCGGGACATGGGGATCGTGATCGAGGCGCATCACCACGAGGTGGGCACGGCGGGCCAGTCGGAGATCGACATGGAGTTCGCCCCGCTGTTGCGGATGGCCGATCAGTTCGCGTGGTACAAGTACATCATCCGCAACGTCGCGAAGCAGCACGGCAAGACCGTGACCTTCATGCCGAAGCCGGTCTTCGACGACAACGGGAGCGGCATGCACACGCACCTGTCGCTGTGGAAGGCGGGTGAGCCTCTCTTCGCCGGCGACGGCTACGCCGGACTGAGCGAGCTGGCGCTGCACGGCATCGGCGGTCTGTTGAAGCATGCGCGGGCGGTGCTCGCGTTCGCGGCTCCCACGGCGAACTCCTATCGGCGCCTGGTGCCGGGCTTCGAGGCTCCGGTGAACCTGGCGTACTCGCAGCGGAACCGATCCGCGTCCGTCCGGATCCCGATGTACTCGGACAACCCGAAGGCGAAGCGGTTCGAGTTCCGGTGCCCGGATCCGTCGTGCAACGGCTATCTGATGTTCAGCGCGATGCTCATGGCGGTCTTGGACGGGATCCAGAACGAGATCGATCCCGGCAAGTCGCTGGACCGCGACATCTACGACATGACGAAGGACGAGTTGGCCGAGTGGGAGAACACCCCGGCGTCGCTCGAGGAAGCGCTCGATGCCCTGCGGGACGACCACGAGTTCCTACTACAGGGCGACGTGTTCACGCAGGACGTGGTGGATGGGTGGATCACCTACAAGATGGACAACGAGGTCGATCCGCTCCGGCTACGGCCGCACCCGCACGAGTTCTTCCTCTACTACGACAATTAGCGACACGGCAGGGCCGCGTCGCTGTTGCGTCTGCGCTCTGTCCGGGCCCGACCTTCTTCCGGGGGTCGGGCTCGTTCTTGTTCCGGTCGGTCCCGCCGCCGCTTCGACGGTCACCCGGAGTCCGGTGTCTTCGTAGTCAGTCCAGTCTGAGGGCGGCCTGGGGGTCCATTGCGGTGGCGCGTCTGGCGGGCAGGTAACAGGCGAGTGCGCCGGTGGTGCAGAGGACGGCGGCGGCAATCGCCAGGAGGGCCGCCATACGGGTGTCGAGGCCGAAGAGGAACGACCTCACGGTTGTGGAAGCGGCGAGGGCCAGCAGAGCGCCGATGACGATTCCGGTGGCGACGAGGGCCCCGGCTTGGCCGACGACGAGCAGCAGGACGTGCCGGCGTCTTGCGCCTAGCGCCAAGCGAACGCCGATCTCGTTTCTGCGCCGTGTCACCTGCTGAGTCATGACGCCGTAGAGGCCGATGGCGGCGACGAGGGCGGCGAGCCCGCCGAAGAAGCCGGATACCGTCGACAGAAGGCGCTCACGTACCAGACCGGCCTGAATGGTATCGTCGAAGGGGCGGACCTCGGTCCAGACGAGAGGCCTGCCATCAGCGACCGACGTTCGCAGCGCGTCACGGAGGCGGTCCGGGCGCAGCGAGGTGCGGATCATGAAGTCCGCGTACGAACGGGGGTCCAAGAGAAGAGACTTGGGGAGGAGCAAGGTGGGAACGGGCTCCTCGCGCAGGTTGAAGTACTTGGCGTCCGCGACGAGGCCGATGACCTCGAACTCGGTCCCGGAGCTGGAGCCGATCTCTCCCGTGTCGATGCGGACGCTTCGACCCACCGGATTCGGGCCGAGTCCGACGCGCGTGGCGAAAGACTCCGTGACGACCGCGAGTCTCGCGTCCGGGTCGTCGCCTGGCTCGAAACCACGGCCCGCCAACAGGTCGAGGCCCGCGGTCTCGGCGTACTGGTTCGTCACCCCGTTGAGGCGGATGGGTACGCTCGTTCCATCGTCGGTCCGGGCCTCCGCGCTCGAACCCGTGCCGCCCAGAGGGACGTGCCGCACCTCGTCCGCGGAGGCCACGCCCGGCACCTCACGCATGCGCTCCAGGAGATCCCGCTTGAAGGTCCGTCTCGAGGCTCCGGAAAGATCGAGGCTCCTGAAGTCGACCCGGGCGACCATCACGCCGCCCGAGTCGTAGCCCGTATCGATGGATAGGAGGTTGCGCACGGTGCTCGTGAAGAGGAGCGCGCCGAAGACGAGAACGAAGGACAAGGCGACCTGCGAGACCACGAGCCAGCGGCGAAGTCCGGCTCCCTGGACCTCGACGGCTGCTCCGCGTCCCGCCCTCAGCCCGTGAAGACCCCTGTTACCCCTGCCCCACGCGGTGCGCCAGGCCGGAAGCAAGCCGAAGACGAGCGTCGAGAGTCCGGCGGCCGCGATCACGAACGCGATCGTCGGGGCGCCGAGCGACAGGTCGAGGGACGGATCGGGTCCGATGAGATCCACCAGCCGACTGCTGAGCGTTCCCGCGAGAGCCAGCCCGGCGGCAGCTCCGGCGGCGGCGAGCACAATGCTCTCGATCGTGAGCTCCCGGAGCAGACGCCCTCGGGACGCACCCAGCGCCTGACGGAGGGCGAGCTCACGCTGCCGGACGGCTCCCCGCGCCAGGAACAGGTTCGCGAGGTTCGTGCACACGATGAGGAGAACGAGGCCGGTCACCACGAGGAGGGCGACGAAGGCGTCGCCGTAGCGCGTACGGAGGCCGGACACCCCAGAGGCTCCAAGCGTGGCGCGGAGACGCAGGCTCGAGAAGTCGTCTGTTTCGTCGGCTGAGTACCGGTCCGGAACGGTGGCCGCGAACAGCGCCGGTGAGCGTGCGTCGAGCTGCGCGTTGACAGCGCTCAGCGACTCGTTCGGTGGGACACGTCCCATCACGGTGAGCCAGAATACCATGCGGTCGTCGATCCACTGCTCTCCGCCTCCGAGGAGCGCCTGTGCACAGACAGGGACGGCGACGTCGAACACTCTTCCGACCTCGAGGCCGCCGAAGCCCGCAGCTGCCACGCCGACGACCTGGACGGGGTGCCCATCGAGTGTGATGGTTCGGCCGACCACGGATGGGTCGCCACCGAACGCGCGCTGCCAGTAGCCGTGGCCGAGCACCACGCCCTCGAGGCTACAACCGGGGCGATCGTCCGTCGCTCCGAACGTACGACCGACGGCCGGAGCCACCCCCAGTACCTCGAAGAACGCGCCGCTGACGAAGAGACCGCGCACCACGGTCGGTGCACCCGAGTCCTCCAAGAAGAACGACGTGTTCGCCCAGGCCAGCGTCGCATCGAACGGGCCGTCACCCTCGCGGATCCGCTCCCACAGCGCA
The DNA here is from genome assembly GCA_050050215.1 of Gemmatimonadota bacterium. Taxonomy (GTDB): domain Bacteria; phylum Gemmatimonadota; class Gemmatimonadetes; order Longimicrobiales; family Gaopeijiaceae; genus UBA2982. The sequence goes on along the minus strand of JASFUR010000169.1, from coordinate 3,882 downwards.
TACGACAGCACCGGGTATCCGCTCGTGCGCCGTCCGTGCCAGTGGCTCATGTCGGCGATCTCTACGATCGTCCACCGCTCGGGCTCGGCCACCGGAAGGGTGCGGAGCCGGAGCGCCTCGACGATCTGGAACATGGCGGCGTTGGCGCCCAGGCCGAGCGCCAAGGTGAGCACCACGACGGCCGAGGACACGGGTCGAGCCCGCAACCTGCGGAACGCCATCGCCATGTCGAGACCGAGTGCACCGTAGGTGATGCGAGGGCGTTCGTGGACGCGCTGCAGGGCGAAGCGTACGCCGAACGCGAGCGCCTGGCGGACGTACCAGGCACGGGCGCGGATCGAGCCCCGCTCTTCGAACCGGCTTTGGTAGACCTCGTCCAGGTCCCCCACGATGTCGTCGCACCGGTCATCCGGCAGCGCCCACTCGAGCAGGCGGCGCGCCAGCCCAGGGGGAGTGGGGCGGCTCATCCGGCCTCCTCGGCGGAAACGTCGAGCCCGCGCCACATCCCCTCCATGGCACGCCGGGAATCGTAGAGCGCGCGTCGGCCCTCCGGCTCCACCTCCACCAGGCGACGGGGCTTGCCGCCTCGCTCCGGCAGTGGCTCGCTCATGCGGGACGACACCAGGCCCTTCTGCTCGAGCCTGCGCAGCGTCACATAGACCGCGGAACGCGACACGTCCCTACCCGTTCGCCGCTCGATCTCCTCCACGATCGGCACCCCGTACACGTCCCCCTCGAGCTGCAGAATGGCCCACAGCACCATCTGCTCGAACTCCCCCAACGACCGCTGCGACATCGCCAACCCCCAAGCGCTCCGGTATGAGCATGCTAAATGCTTACAATGATATCATAATCGGTGGAGCCAGTCTGCGAAGCAAGGTGTAGAGGAGGCGTCTCATTCGGCAGGACCGGATGTTGCGTCAAGCAGCAGCGACCAGGGACCGTCCCTCACTACATGAACCGGACCCACCGTGAATCGACTCGTCCTCCTCTTCCTCTTCCTCGCCTGCGCACCGGCGTCGGCTCAGGTTCCCCAAGGGCTCTGCACCTACGAGGAGTGTGCGCTCCGGGTCATCGACGGCGGCGGATACTTCTCGACGCCTGTGGTGGTGCGGGGAAGCGAAGGCTACTCCGTCGCGATCGCGCGGCGCTCCGATACCCTGGACGACCTGTTCGCGGCGAACGACTCGTCGGCGACGTACTATGCACGTTTCGAGACCCACGAACGCTACGCGGACTGGTTCGGGTGGATCGGCACGGGCCTGATGGTCTCGGGCTTCGTCGCCGATCTCCTCGGTGAGGGAGGGTTGTTCTCGCGGAGCTTCCTACTCTACGGGGGAGGCCTCACGGTGACGTACGGCCTGGCCGTACCCATGCAGGGGCGCGCCTCCACCGACCTGTCCAACGCGATCTGGTGGTACAACCAGGCGCTCGTGCGCTCTCCGTAGGAGCGCGCTGGTTTCATCGCCGGCGTTCTACACCCGGTCCGCCGACCGAGTCGAGGACGGGCACGACGTCCCCGTGCTCCGACACCGCGAGGAGGCCGACACCCGACCATCGAAGGAGGTCGAGGATCGCCTTCCCGCGGTTCCGCCAGACCGTCGCTCCGTCGGCTGCGCGGAATGCCACATAGACGGCATCCGAGCACGACAGCCGGTCGACGGCTTGGAGGACCAGGGTAAGCGTGAGACGCTCGCCGAGCTCCACGACGACCGGGCTCTCCCCGTCACGAACGCCCACGACGCCCCGGTGCCCGGTCTCGCCCTTCACTTCGTACCCCTGCTCCTCCAGGAACCGTTTGACGGGGCCGTAGAGGTCGGCTTCGGTCATGCGGCACTGGACCGCCGTCGCCCAGAACCCTCCTCCCGGCATGCGAGTCCCTGCGGCGGTCAGCCGACGGTGAAGTTCAACGTCTGCAGCACCACCCCGTCCTGGTCGTGGATCTCGACCTGCCACTCCCCCGCCATGTCGGGAGTGATGGCCTTGCTGCTCCATGTTCTCCAGGGAGAACCGCCGATCTCCAGGACGATGGGATATCTCGTGTCGCCGTGGATCCATACGTGCGTAATCGACGTGCCGGCTGCGTCCATAACGCGCGACCAAACGTAGAGCTGGCCCACATCCACCGGGAATCGTGTTCCAACACCCTCCGGCATGCGATCGACGATCGCCGTCGCGACTTCGGCCTCGACGGTCGGCCCCTGCGCACTCACGGCATCGGCACCGAGAACGCAGGCCAACACGGCGCCCAGGACGGGAACTACCAGTCGGTTCCTCATGATGTCACCCCTCTGTGTGAATCGTGGCAAAGCCGCTCACCCCGGGGGAGCAAGTCCGGTGTCAATACGGACCGGAATGTGGTCAGACGCTGCAGGTCATGTCCTGCGCGCAGCACATCGGCGACTTGATCTTGCCGTGGTCGTTCGGGCACTTCGAGACGGCCACAGTGCTCCCGTCGTCCTTCGTGATCGTGTCGTGCACGAGCTCGGCCCCACACTTCGCACACGTCATGTTCACGCTCATGCCGCACTTGTCGCAGGTGTACGTCGCCATCAATAGCCTCCAGGAAGGTCTGTTCGGTCTTGGCCCATGAAGAGTAGCGACGTCGGGCGGGGGCGGGCTACCTCGAGCGCGACAGCTCCTCGAGCGCATCGGAGTACTCCCGGAATGCGTCCTCGAGCTCCCGGCGCGCCGACGTTGGGTCGAGCTGTCCGGCATGGAAGGCGCGCATCGCAACGCGTATCCGCTCCTCGGCGCGAGTCATAGGGCGCTTGAGCGCGATCCTCGCAGCGTCGTCGAAGTCTCCCAGCCCACGCCACTTGATCGGCGCGTTCACGAGCCTCCGGACGGCCTCGTCCTCCGTCCAGCTACGCCACGCGACGGTGTCGTCCAGGAACGACGCCACGGCATCGGGTCCCTCGGGCGCCTTCCCTTCCGATTCCAGGCCGGTCGGTGCGGTCCCGTCGAGGGTGAAGGCTACACCGAGCGCGACCGCGGCCGCGAATCCGAGCACCACGACCCATACCCTCATGGTGACGTGTCCGGCTCCACGCGGACGAACCCCTCGCGCACGAGCATCTCGAGGACCACCCGCCGGCTCTCCCAGTCGAGGCCGTCGTCGAGCTCCCCGGCCCTGGCGATCGCACGGGTCAGCAGGATCTCGAGGGTGCGGCCCGCGGCCGCGGGAACGTCGACCTCCCGGGTCGCGCCGATCAGGACGGCCCGCCCGTCGCGGTGCTCGAGCCGACCGTCGATGCCGTCACGCCACCGAACGTCGTCGTCCGGGGCGACCCGTCCGGCGGCCGCCGCCGACCGCATGAGATCCCCTGCCCTCGGCCGAAAAACGGCCTCGAAGGCGCGCTGACGCTCCGCGAGGACAGCCGCGAGATCCACATCCGCGGCGAGCGCTCCGAGCCTCTCCGCGAGTGAATCGCGGAGCTCACGACCGTCGGGATCGCGTCGCGCCAGCCCGAACGGCACGTTCTCCCGCCACGCAGCCGACCGATCCGCCACCTCGGAGAGGCAGTCCACGACCAGATCCCCCCACGTGTAGGGCATGACGCCGAGCGTGACGTGCAGCGACACGTCTTCCGTCGTGACGGCTGCGTGCATGATCCCGCGGGGAATGTAGAGCGCCTCTCCCGCCTCGAGCGTGAACTCGGCTTCCACGTCTCCGGGCGCATGCCGGGCGGGATCGAACTTGTCATCCCTGAGCGGGAACTCCGGCCCTCCCCCGTACATGCGCCAGAGCTTGGACCCCTCTGTCTGGAGCACGAAGACGTCGTGCGTGTCCCAGTGCGGCTTGAAGCCCTGCGCGTTCGGCGGTGTCAGGTAGATGTTCGTCTGTGTGCGGGCGGTCGCCTGGCGGGCGAGCTCGTGGCA
>JASFUR010000168.1:0-7229 GCA_050050215.1 Gemmatimonadota bacterium | reverse complement strand
TGCAGCCGAAGCCCATCGCCATCGTCAACGCTTGCTTGCCGTGGGCTCCGGCCTTGCGGAACAGGGCATCCAGGTTGAATGCGACGCGCGGCAGGTATCCGAAGTCCTCCAGCAACGTGAAGAGCGGAAAGAAGATCGCCATGGGCGGCAGCATCACGCTGATGACCCACGCGGTGGCCAGATACACGCCGTCGAGCAGGAAGCCGTCCAGCCACCACGGCATGCCGACGGACCCGGCCACGCTCTTGAGCCACGGGTGCACGGTATCGAGCAACAAGGCCGCCAGCATTCCGGAGGGCACGTTCGCGCCCTGGATCGTGATCCAGAACACGACGGCCAGGATGAGGAGCATGAGCGGGAAACCGAAGACGCGGCTCGTCAGGAGCTCGTCGAGCTTCTTGTCCATCGAGAACCCGGCCTTCTTCAGCCCGGTCATCTCCACCCGGCCGGCAATCTCCTCGGCGACCTCGTATGCGTGCTGCGTGACGATGTCGTGGAAGTCGGCGGGCAGGTCCCAGCGCAGCCGGACCGACGTCTGGAGGAGACGCTGCCGCTCCAGTTCCGTCGGTGGCTCGCGCGACTCGTCGGGATCGTCGCGTCCCAACTGACCCAGCTCCCCCGAGCGCACCGCCTCCTGAACCGCTTCGTCCGCGTTGAGCAGCCTGAGCGCAACCCATCGTGCGTTGGGCACGTCGGGGTAGACGTCTTCGATCACGGGAACGAGCTCGGAGATCGCCTGCTCGACCGACGGCGCGTACGTGTCGTGGCGGTAGGGGGTCGTGGTGCGCTCTCCGGTCGCCACGTCGTGCGCGGCCTCGAGTAGCTCGTCGATGCCCACGCTCTCCCGCGCGGCACCCGGAACGACCGGCACACCCAGCTCGGACTCGAGCTTGCCGACGTCGATCGCGATCCCGTGACGCTTGGCCTCGTCCATCAGGTTCAGGAAGACCACGACCCGGTCCGTGATCTCGAGGACCTGTAGCACCAGGTTCAGGTTCCGCTCGAGCCGCGTCGCATCGACGACCACGACCGTGACGTCGGGCCGACCGAAGAGTACGAAGTCGCGCGCTACCTCCTCGTCGGTGCTGCCCGCCTGCAGCGAGTACGTGCCCGGCAGGTCCACGACCTTCACCCGCTCGCCCTCGTGCTCGAACGCGCCCTCCGCACGGACCACGGTCTTTCCTGGCCAGTTGCCCGTGTGCTGCCTCAGCCCCGTGAGCGCGTTGAAGACGGTGCTCTTCCCGGTATTCGGATTCCCCGCGAGCGCGACCAGATAATCCCACTTGTCCGGGCTCAGCCCGAGCCTGATCAGGCTGTGAGCGCGGTGCTGGGCGCACGACGCGCAGGGATCCATGGACACTGTCGCCATCAGCTCGCGAGCTCCACCGGGGACTCCTCACGCTCGATCCGGATCCACTCGGCCTGTTCGCGGCGCAGCGCGATGAGGGCTCCCCGGATCCGATAGGCGATCGGATCACCGGCGGCGCTCACCATCTCCGCACGGATCTCGGTGCCCTTCACGACGCCGAGGTCCAGCAGGCGTCGGCGCTGTGTGCCCTGGCACGCAGGCGATAGCTCGACGACTCGACCCGCCTCACCGGGACGCAGGTCCGCGAGCGTCTCCACGGCATGGTCGGCCGTCTCGTCCTCAGGGAGGACGCGGACGGATACGTTGCGCGCGACGACCCCCGAGATGGGCCACTCCCTCCCGCCCGCTCGCACACGCACCACGCGATCGGAGCGATCGACGACGTCGAGGCGCGCCCCGAGGCCGAGGCCGTCGGCGAGCAACGCATCGTAGATCTCCCTCGGCTCGTCCTCGAGATGGACGATCTCCACCGTGTGCCCCGGCTCGACGCCGGCGAGGTTCGTGTGCTCCACCTGGGGCAACTCGCCGCCCGTCGTGGGAATCGGATCGCCGTGCGGGTCCCAGGCGGGGTACCCGAGCCGCTGGGCGAGCTCGTCGGCCTCCTCCGCCGACAGGGCATGCTCCATCCGTTCGGCCTCGGCGTGCCACTCTCCGGCCGGTACGCCCGTGCGGTCCGCCAAGTAGCGCTCCCAGAGGCGGTGTGTCCGCACGAGCCTCAGCGCGGACTCCCGCCCCCGGTCGGTCAAGCGGGGACCCGACTCGGTCGACCGGACCAACTCGGACTCCGCCAGGCGGCCAAGGAGCGCCGCCGCCTTCCCGGTCGAGACCTCCAGCTGTCCCGCAACGCTCTCGATCGTGCATTCGCGACCGATGCTCTCGCACGTGTACACGTGCTTCAGCGCGTCCTCGAGCAGGACTCGCTCCGTGAGCCGGGACGCGTGCGCGAGCCGCGGCACCAGACCGGTGCGCGGCCAGAACAGCGTCGCGGCCACGACGGCGAGCGCCGCGAACACGAGGAGTGCGAGTGCTGGATCGACCATGGGAACACTGCGGGAGTGTGAATATTTAGGCTGGACTAAATTTGCCTCGTCTCGCGCGTATGTCAAGGACGATCCGACAGTCGCTTGCCCGTGCGGCGCGATCTGGCGAAGCTGACCGCCCTCACGTCCATCCGCGCGATCGCCTTGATCTACCTCATCGCCGCAATCGCGGCGCCCATCGTCGGCCCCCTCCTCTACCGGGTGCTGCACAACCACCCCGGCGCGGTTCGATCCGTGGACGGCTTCGTCTACATCGCCGTCCCGGCGCTCCTCGCGTGGCAGGTCGGCCACCTCGCCCTCGAACGGTCGATGGTCCCGGTCCTCGTCGCCGCCGCCGCGGGGCTCGCGATCCCCACACTCGCAGAACGCGTGTCACACGTGCTCCATCGCCACACGGACCAGCTCGCGCTCGTCATGGGGGTGTCCGGCCTGGCCCTCCACGCGCTCCTCGAAGGCGCCGCGCTCGCCCCCGGCGAAGAGGGCGTGGCCTTCGCGTTCGGCCTCGCCCTGGTCCTGCACCGCATTCCCGTCAGCCTGGTGATCTGGTGGCTGGTGCGGCCGCGCTACGGCTTGGGCGCCGCGATGCTCGGGATCGGGGCGATCGTGGTCGTGACGCTCGCGGGCTTCGTGCTGGGCACCGAGGTCGTGGAGGCCGCACACGGTGCGGGAGGCGACCTTTATCAGGCGTTCGTGAGCGGCTCGCTGGTGCACGTCGTCTTCCACCAGGGGCGCCACGACCACATGCACGACTGACGGGGGCGGTTCGAGAGGTCGGTGTGGCATCGAGCGCGGCGGCGGATGAGCTTCCCTCGCGAATGGAGGGTTCATTGCGCAATCGCGCGCTCGGGGGACACTCTAGAAGTACCAGGCGCACTCCTCCCCCCAGAGCATGCGATTCTCCCCTCGAGGCTTCGTGGCACTCCTGTCCCTGACCGTCATGGTCGGGTCGTGTGTCGGTAGCGACTCACTGACGGGGACCGGGGGCGAGGCGGCCCTGGGGATCCAGCCAGCGCTCATTCCCACGCCGGCCGACGGGGACGCGCTCCCGATCAATCGGATCCGGATCTCGGTCGCCAGGGTCCCGGACGGGCTGCTCGTGGGCCAGTCCACGGTCGCCGTCGAGCCCACCGACGACTCGTGGTCCGTCGACGTGAGCGTGCCCGAGCCCTTCTCGGCCACGACCGTGCGCGTCTTCGTCTGGCTGCTGAACGTGGCGAGCGACGGTACCGAGTCCGTCCAGTTCAGCGGTCGCTCCGATCCCATGGAGCTCGTGCCCGGTGAGGCGCTCGAGCCGGACGTGCCGATCGTGCGGGGTCCTCTGGCAAACCTGTTGGCGACCAGCGTCTCGATCGCCTCCGTGCCGACGACGATGGCCGAGGGTTCGACCGCGACCCTGACCGCGGACGTCACCACGAGCGGAACGGAGACTCCTACCGTCTACTGGACCTCGCTCGATCCTTCGGTGGTGAGCATGTCCGGAGCGGTGGCGACCGCGGTCGCCGGCGGCACGGCCCGGGTCGTGGCGTCGGCGGGCTCCTTCGCGGATACCGCGTCCATCCAGGTCTTCCCAAACCTCTCGATCACGACCGCGTCGCTGCCGGAGGGCACACAGGGTACGGCGTACAGCCAAGCCCTCGCCGCGACGGGCGGCGACGGCTCCTACACGTGGTCCGTCACCGCGGGTAGCCTGCCCTCGGGGCTGAGCCTGGCCGCGGGCACCGGCGCGATCTCCGGAACGCCGACCACGGTCGAGGCCTCGTCGTTCACGGCACAGGTGACGAGCGGCGACGGACAGACGGCCACGCTCGCGCTCGGCATCACGGTCCGCGACGATGCTGCGCCCGCCTTCGGCGTCGCGGAAAGCGGAGGCACGACGGTGGTCGACGAGTCGGGGACGACCGATTCGTTCGACCTGGTTCTCCTGGCCCAGCCTGTCACCGACGTCGTGCTCACGGTCACCAATGCCGACACGACCGAGGCGACGGTGACCCCCTCCACGCTGACGTTCACCAATGCGACCTGGGACACCCCGCAGAGCGTGACCGTCACCGGAGTCGACGACACGGCGCCGGACGGCGACCAGGTGACGGACGTGACGGTGTCGGTCGATGCCGCATCCTCCGACGACCCGTTCGACGGGCTTCCGGCCCAGACCGTCAGCGTGACGACGACGGACGACGATCTCGGCGCGCCGGGGCTGACGCTCAACCGTTGGACCGGCGCGGGCGACGGAGTCCAATGGATCGATCCGAACAACTGGAGCACGGGAGCCGTGCCGGTGGCCACGGACAGCGTCGTCATCGACGCCGACGGCGACTACTCCATAGTCGCAGTCTCCGGCTCCGTCGCGTACCTGACCGTCGGCGCGGCGTCCGGCACTCAGACGTTGGCACTCCAAGGTGGCACCCTCTCGATCGACAGCGCCGCGGTCTTCGAGGCGTCCAGCGTCTACAATCACACCGACGGCACGCTCACGGGCCCGGGCGACGTCACGTTCCGCGGAGGCTTCACCTGGAGCCAGGGCGTGATCACCGGTACCGGCGCGATGACGATCGAGCCGGGAGCGACCGCGACGTGGGGCTTCGCAGCCAAGACCCTCGACGGTCGCACGATCACCAACGACGGGACCGTGGACCTCTACGAGACCGTGGTGATGACCAATGGAGCGGTGCTGATCAACAACGGGGCGCTCAACATTCCCGCCGCGACCGGCAGCTCGGGCCTGACCGGCGGGTCGAGCGGGACGCTCGTCAACAACGGCACGATCGTAAAGACGAGCGGTGCCACGAACCAGATCCAGCCGGCCTTCGTCAACAACGGGACGCTCGAAGTCCAGTTTGCGACCCTTCAGTTCTCGGGCGAGTTCACGCACGCGGCCGGCGCACTGCTTCGAGGGAACGCCACGGTCGACCTCAGCGCTGCGACCGTGCTCGACTTCTCCGGTGAGGTCGCGCCGGGCACGTCGCCGGGGACGCTCCAGATCGTCCCACCGGCGGCGGGTCTGGTGACGACGTCCTCGAGCTCGCTCACCATGGAGGTCGGAGGCACCACGCCCGGCAGCGCGTACGACGTTCTCACCATTCCGGGCATCGTCACGCTCGCCGGCGACCTGCTCGTGGACACCATCAACGCGTTCGTCCCGACTGGCGGCGATCGGTTCGCCCTCATGACGTTCGCCGGTCGTGCGGGCGACTTCGCGAGCGTGACGCTCCCCACCATCGACGGCATCACGCTGGACACCGCATGGGCCGAGGCCGGAACCACCGACACCCTCTACGTCGTCGCCTCGAGCGCCGGACCCGCGAACCTGGTCACATGGACGGGCGGTGGAGACGGCTCGAGCTGGAGCGACGGGTCGAACTGGTCGTCCGGAGGCGCTCCCACGGCAGGTGACTCGGTGGTCATCCAGGGAGCGACGACGAGCAATATCAACCTGGACGTGGACGCCGACGTCCAGAGCCTGGTCATCACCGGCGCGGGTGGAGCCTCACAGGTGCTCAGCGCTTCAGGAGCCAACCTGCGAGCTTCGGCCGACATCCTGGTGGAAGCCGCGGCAGGCATCAACATGGGCCCGGGAGACACGATCTCGAGCGGCGGCCAGATCACGGTCACCGACGTAGCCGTGCTCGAGCTCGCCGGAAGCACGGTGGACGGCGCGCTCGACCTGCAGGGCGGGCTGGGCGTGCACAACGCGAGCACCCTCACCGGGCCGCTTACCACGGCTGCCACCGCGACCATCGTCATCGAGGGCTTCTCGACAGAGGCCACGCTCACGATACCGGCCGGGTTCACCAACAATGGGCTCATCGATCTCACGGACGGTGAGATCGGCAACGCCACCCTCTCGGTGCAGGGCACCCTCGTGAACAACGGCACCATCCGCGCGTTGCCCGGCGTGAGCGGAAGCAGCCAGCGCTTCCTGTACGCGGTGCTGGACAACCGCGCCACGCTCGAGGTGTCCCAGACGCTCACGCTGGCCGCGAACAGCGGCACACACCGGAACAGCGGGACGATCTCCGTCACGGATCAGATCTTCACGCTCACCCTGAACCAGGCGTCCTTCACCAACGAGTCGGCCGGAACCATCCAGTTGACCGGCAACGGTGATCTCTACGTCTACTATCCGAACACCGGGACACCCTCGTTCGGCCAGGCCGGCACCATCACGATCGGCGACGGGCGCAACCTCCTCCTGTCCGGCGCAGCCGGGTCGTTCGACATCACAGGCGGCTCGATCACGAACAACGGCGTGCTGGACATCGGGGCGGTGCCTGCGATCAACGCGCCGGCCTTCGCGCAGTCCGGCTCCGGCGTCCTCCGCCTGAACACCACGACCTGGAACGGATCCGGCCCCCTGACCAACCCGCCCGGGGCCACGCTCGATCTGCGCGGCGCCGTCATCAATGCCGACGTCGTGAACCGCGGCAACGTCCTGACCTACAGTGGGATCATCAACGGACGCCTGACCGTGCCGAACACCGAGGTGGCGACCTTCACGACGCCGAGCACCCCCTACGGCGTGCAGGCCCAGGGCCTGGACATCGACGGCGCGGTCTTCGACCGGGCGACGCTGGCCGTGAACGGCACCGACATCGTGCAGATGAGCAACGTGACGTTCCAGAACCAGGACGTCTCCACGACCCAGCTCCAGGTCACGCACACCGGCGCAGGCTCCCCGTTCACGCTGGACAACGTGGCGTTCGGGGCGACCACCAACGCATACATCGGGGCCACCGATACCACTCCGGTGGACGCCGACACCCTCACGATCATCCTGACCAACTCGACCCCGGCCGACGGATCGGCGAACACGACCACGA
>JASFUR010000167.1:0-7233 GCA_050050215.1 Gemmatimonadota bacterium | reverse complement strand
CGCCGCCCGAGAGCTGCCTCGGCTTATGGGACTCCCGGTGCTCGAGCCCGACCTCGGCCAAGAGCCCTCCGGCACGCTCTCTGGCCTGGTCGAACGACCTGCCGAGCAGGAGCGCCGGCATCATGACGTTCTCGATCGCAGTGAACTCACGCAGCAGATGATGGAACTGGAAGACGAACCCGATGTGACGATTCCGGACGGCCGCGAGCTCCTCCTCCTCGAGGCGCGAAGCGTCGCGTCCCCCGACGAGGATCTGGCCGGCGCTCGGCCGGTCGAGGATCCCGAGCAGGTGTAGGAGCGTGGACTTCCCCGACCCGCTCGCTCCGGTGATCGCCACCGCGTCGCCCCGGCCCACCGACAAGGTCACGCCACGCAGCACGTCGATCCTGCTACCGTCCCCACCGACGAACGATTTGTGGACGTCCCGGGTCTCCAGCGTGCTCTGCCCGTTCGTGGTCGACTCATTCATGGCGGATCGCATCCACGGGTTCGAGACGGGAAGCCTGCAACGACGGATAGATCGTCGCGAGGAACGCGACAAGAACGCTGCCGCCCACGATCATGAGCACGTCCAGCGCCTGCATCTGCACCGGTAGGTGGTCCACGAAGTACACGTCGGGCGGAATGCGGATGATCTCGTAGCGGTCGATGGCCCACGAGAGGAGGACGCCGCCGACGGTGCCCAGAAACGTGCCCGTGACGCCGATCCACGCGCCCTGGAGGACGAAGACGCCGAGAATGCCCCTGCGCGTCATGCCCATCGCCTTCAGGATGCCGATCTCGCGTGTCCGGTCGGACACGACCATCACCAGCGTGCTGACGATGTTGAACGCCGCGACCAGGACGATGAGGAAGAGGATCAGCCCCATCGCGAGCTTCTCGAGCCGGAGCGCGCTGAAGAGGGCCTGGTTCTGGTCCTGCCAGGACTGCACGTAGTACGGGAAGCCGAGCGTCTCGCTCAGGTTGTCGGCGATCTCCCGGGCGCGGCCCGGGTCGTTCGTGCGTGCGCCGATGCCGCTGGCTTCGTCGGGCTCCAGCCCGATCAGCTCCTGCGCCGCCTCCAACGTCGTGTACACGTTCTGGAGGTCGTAGTCGTACATGCCCGTCGTGAAGGTGCCGGTCACCTCGAACGCACGGATCGTCGGCTCCGGCATCCCCAACGAATAGTTGAGGTTTTCGAACGACGCCACGATGAGCGTGTCCCCGGTGAAGACGATCATCCGGTCGGCCAGGATGCTCCCGACCAGCAGCGGCGGGAGCCCGGACTCGGGCGGCTCCAGGCTCAGCGACCCGTCGATGATCATCCGCTCCATCTCGGTCGGCGCCGCGCGGGTCGTGTCGATGTCGACGCCGTAGAGTTGGGCGGGCTGCGCGTAGCGCCCGCTCGCGCTCTGCGAGATCACCGAGACCTGCGACAGCGCGAACGGGGCCGCGCCGACGATCCCGTCGGCCTGGAGCACACGATCCATCACCGACGGCCAGTCGTGCAGCCGCAGGCTCTGACTCTGCTCGAGCACGTACACGTGCGGCGTGGACTCGAGGATCTTGTTGCGCAGATCCTCCTGCATGCCCGTCATGACCGCGATGACCACGATGAGCGCCATCACTCCGACCGTGACCCCGCCGAGCGCGATCCAGGTGATGAGCGACAGGAGCCCCCTGCCCCGGCCCGCGCCGAGGTAGTGCCTCGCGATGTACCAGTAGAGTCGCCTCAGTCTTCCGTCCTCAGCATCGGGAAGAGGATCACGTCACGGATGGACGGCTGATTCGCGAGAACCATCAAGAATCGGTCCACCCCCATCCCGACGCCCCCCGTCGGCGGCATCCCGTACTCCAGCGCGCGGATGTAGTCCTCGTCCACCGGCTGGGCCTCCTCGTCTCCCGCAGCACGCAGCACTGCCTGGCTCTCGAAGCGTGCCCGCTGGTCGAGCGGGTCGTTCAGCTCGGAGAAGCCGTTGAAGATCTCGGCGCCAGCGATGTAGAGCTCGAACCGCTCCGTGAGCCGCGCATCTTCGCGGTGCTCCTTCGCCAGCGGGCTCAACTCCTTCGGATGATCGATGACGAACGTCGGTTGCACGAGCATCGGCTCGACCAACTCGCCGAAGAGCTTGTCGATGAGCTTGCCGCGGCCCGCGCCCTTCAGGTCGGGAGCGCCGAGTTCCTCCGCCTTGGCGTACAAGTCCTCGTCGGACATCGCGTGGACGTCGGTCTCGAGCGCCTCTGAGAGCGAAGCGACGAGCCCGATCCTCCGGAACGGGGGCTCGAAGGCGATCTCGTGGTCGCCCACCGAGAGCGTCCGGGTACCGAGCACCTCGTCGAGCACGTGCAGGACCATGCGCTCGACGAGGTCCATCTGGCCTTCGTAGTCGGTGAAGGCCTGATACCACTCGAGCATGGTGAACTCGGGATTGTGGTACCGGGACAGCCCCTCGTTGCGGAAGTCCTTCGAGATCTCGTAGACCCGGTCGAGGCCGCCCACGATGAGGCGCTTGAGATAGAGCTCGTCCGCGATACGCAGATACATCGTCTGGTCGAGGGCGTTGTGCTTCGTGACGAACGGCTTGGCCGCCGCCCCGCCGTAGAGCGGCTGCAGTACGGGCGTCTCGACCTCGAGAAAGCCCTCTCCGTCGAGGAAGGAGCGCAGCGCCGAGATGACCCTGGCGCGGGTGCGGAAGACCTCCCGCACCTCCGGATGCACGGCCAGATCGGCGTAGCGCTGCCGGTACCGGGTCTCCTGGTCGGCGAAGCCCGAGTGGACCACGCGCTCCCCGGTCTCGGCGTCCGTCTCGACCTTTCCGAGGGGGAGCGGTCTGAGCGACTTGGTCAGCAGGGTCCACGATCCGGCCCGCACGGAGACCTCGCCGGTCCGGGTGCGGAAGGTCGGTCCGGTGACGCCGATCCAGTCGCCCAGGTCGAGGAGGCTCAGGTCCGAGAAGGCCTCGTCGCCGAGCGCATCCTTGCGCAGATAGAGCTGGATGCGCCCCGACGCGTCCTCGATGTGCGCGAACGCGCTCTTGCCCATGTCGCGCCAGCTGACGATGCGACCACCGACGGTCACGGTGGCGCCGTGGCCGGCGTCGTCCAGGGACTGGGCGGACTCGGCTTCCTCGAATGCGCCCACCGCCTCCGCCGCGGTCGCCGTGCGGTCGAAGGAGTAGGCGAACGGCTCGATGCCCTTCTCGTTCAGCGCATCCAGCTTCTCGCGGCGGACGCGCAGCACCTGGCTCAGTCCTTCGGTATCCATCACGCTTGCGCTGCTTGCTTGAGGTACGCTTCGATGAGCGGGTCGAGCTCGCCGTCCATGACGGCTTGAACGTCACCGATCTTGGTCTCGGTACGGTGATCGTTGACCATCGTATAGGGCTGGAAGACGTAGGAGCGGATCTGGCTTCCGAAGTCGATGTCGCTCTTGGACTCCTCCATCGCCGCCCGCTCGGCCTCTTTCTCCTCGAGCGCGCGCTGATAGAGCGCGGCGCGCAGCATCTTCATGGCCGTGCTCCGGTTCTTGTGCTGCGATCGCTCCTGCTGGCACGAGACCACGATCCCCGTCGGCTCGTGGGTGATGCGCACGGCCGAGTCGGTCTTGTTGACGTGCTGACCGCCGGCACCCGAGGCCCGATAGGTGTCTATGCGCAGGTCACCCTCGTTGATCTCGATCTCCACGTCGTCCTCGACGAGCGGGTAGACGAAGACGGACGCGAACGACGTGTGGCGCCGCGACTGGGCGTCGAAGGGCGAGATACGCACCAGCCGGTGGACGCCGCTTTCGGCCTTCAGGTACCCGTAGGCGCTCTCTCCCTTGATCTCGAGCGTAGCGCTCTTGATCCCGGCTTCCTGGCCCGGCTGCAGGTCCATGACGTTGACCTGGAAGCCTCGACGCTCGGCCCAGCGTGTGTACATGCGCATCAGCATCTCCGCCCAGTCCTGCGACTCCGTGCCTCCGGCGCCGGGGTGGATCGTGACGATCGCCTCGCGATGGTCGTCCTCACCCTGGAGCATGGTGCGGAGCTCGAGCGCCTCGACGCCGCCCTCGAGCGTCGCGATTCCCCGATCGAACTCGCTGGCGAGCTCCGCGTCCTCTTCCACCTCCAGCAGCTCGACCAGGGCGTCGAGCTCGGCCTTCTGGCTCGCGAGGTCGCTCCAGGGCTCGATCCAGCCCTTCAGCCGGTTGGACTCGTCGATCACCGTGCGTGCGGCGTCCGGGTCGTCCCAGAACGCCGGGTCGGCCATCTCCTGTTCGAGCGCCTTCAGCCGCGTTTCCCGGGAGTCCAGGTCAAAGGTACCCCCTGAGCTGATCGACCTTGTCTCCCAGCTCTTCCAGTTGTTGAAGCTTCTCTTTGTTCATCTTTGGCCAAAGGGTGCACCCGGGCCTACCGGGGGCTGGAACGTGGCGGAGGGGCCGCCCCACACGGACGGCCCCTCCGAGGCGGGCTTCGAATATTACCAGCCCGGGGCTCAGCCGGTACTCCCCGCGCCGGAGCGCGGTTAGAAGAGCTGCTCGCCCTTGGCCAGGATGTCGTTGAGGGCCTCGGTCCAGAAGCCTCTCCCTGGACCTTCCGCCATCTCGGATCCGACCTGCTCGACGAACTCCTTCCAGGACTTGTCGATCTCGTCCTCGAAGTCCTCCTTGAGCGTGCCGGCCTCCAACGCCGTGGCGTGCCGATCGGCGTTGTACATGATCATGTCGGAGACGAGCACCCTCGCGAGCCGCTTCGCCTTGTCGGTGGGGTCCCGCTTTCCGAAGCGGAAACCCGCGTCGGCGGCAGGAGCGGCCGGCTCGGACTCTGAGGCGGTCTCCGCGGCGGACTCCGACTCAGCCGGCCCGGCGGGAGTCTCCGGAACGCTCGGCGGAGGCATCTCGGGCACGGAGGGCGGAGGCATCACGTTCACCTCCTCCAGACTCGACGCCGTCTCTTCCGGCGTAGGCTCGTCGTAGAAGGTCGGCTTGGGCGAAGTCGCAGGCGGCGCGGGCGCCACCTCGGGCTCCGGAACGGTCGGAGGCGCGGGGGGCGTGACCCCTTCGGCCGGCTTCTCGATGCGGAAGACGTCGCCGCACGTGCTGCACCGCGCATTGACACCCTTCGCCGGCACCTTGTCCGAATCCACCGGGAAGGACGACGAGCACGACGGACAGGTTACAGTGATGACCATGATGGCTTCGGTTCAGGTTGTCATTGAGGAAAGAGTATCTCGCGGGGCTTGTCCGACGTCCGGGTCCGCTGGTCGTGGGCCACGAGGGCATCCGCCTCGGCCGCCGACGCGGTCGGCAGCGTCGGGGACTGGTGACGGCGGTCCACGACGTACTTGGAGCCCGGCAACGACTTCGCGTATGCCTTCATCTCCGCTGCGAGCTCGCTGATCTGCCCGGTATGCTCGAAGACCTGGAACTGGTTCGTAACCACCCCGATGGAGAGCGCCATCAGGGGAATCCGATGGATGTTCCCGCGGCGATCCTTGCCGAGGAAGTACCCTGCCCGCCGGTCTTCCTCCGTGTACTGATACGGGATCAACTCGTCGAACAGCCCGATGATCTCGTCACAGGTCCGTTCCAGGTACTCGAGCGGGACGTTGAAGATGAAATCGTCGCCACCGATGTGGCCGACGAAGCCGCCGGGCGCCAGCCCACGGACCAGGTCCCGCAGGATCTTCGATAGGAAACGGATGACCCCGTCACCATACGCGTATCCGTAGCGGTCGTTGAACTCCTTGAAGTGGTCCAGGTCGGCGTAGCAGACCGCGAACAGCTCTCCCGCTTCGAGCCGTCGTTGCATGTCGCGGGCGATGTGGTTCGTGCCGGGCAGCCTCGTCGTCGGATGGACCGAGACGTCGCGGTCGGCGCGTCGGACGACCTGGTCGAGCCGTAGCAGCCGTTCCCGCTCGGGGAGCCCGTCGCTGAGCACCTCGTCCGCACCCGCCGCGAGGAGATCGGCCGAGACGTTCGCCCCGTCCGGAATCATGACCACCACGGGAATGATGCCCGTGAACGAGTCCTGCTTGAGCGACACGGCGAGCTCGGCGGTCTCGCCGACGTCGGAGTCCTCCTCGAGCACCACGCACGCCGGAAAGGACCGGTTCAGGAGTGCCCGAACCTCGTCGGCACTATGCACCGGGACCATCTCGAGCTCGTGCTCGAGCGCGAAGCGCACGACCACGTCGGATGGCGCGGTACGACCGGGTCCGAAATAGAGGATCGTTCTGTCGGAGGCCATGTATCCTCGTGCGGGGGACGCACCAACTCGGAGCTTACCCAGCCCCGGAGGGCAGTGTCAATCTTTTCGCGCGAGCTTTCTGAGGGCCAGGAAGTCTATGTGACGCGCTTCCTTGTCCACCTTGACCACCTGGACCTCCAGCCGTTCGCCCAGCCGGAAGCTACGCCCCGTGCGGGACCCCACCAATGCGTAGCCCCCGATGCTGAAATCGTAGTAGTCGTCTTCGAGCGTGCGAACGTGCACGAGCCCTTCCACGAAGTACCGGTCCAACGTCACGAAGAAGCCGAACGGAGCAACCCCCGTCACGCGGCCCTCGAACGTCTCTCCCAGGTGCCGCTCCATGAACTCCACCTTCTTGAGCTCCACCGTCGCACGCTCGGCCTCGGCGGCCGCCTGCTCACGCTGGCTGGCCTGCTCCGCCACCGCATCCAGCGCCTCCCGTTCCGCATCCGTGAGCGGCGTTCCGCCCAGGAGCTCACCGGCCAGGACACGGTGCACGACGAGGTCCGGATACCGTCGAATCGGCGATGTGAAATGCGTGTACGCATCCGACGCGAGCCCGAAGTGCCCGAGGTTCTCCGTGTCGTAGCGAGCCTTCGTGAGAGCTCGAAGCACCAGCGTGGACACGAGCGTGTGCGCCTCCGGGGTGCGCGGCGCGGCCAGTAGCGCCTGGAAGTCCTTCGGCTTGGGGCGTGAGCGCACCGGGACGGAGATGCCGAGCGGTTCCAGGGCCTGTGCGAGATCCTCGAGCTTCTCGCCGGACGGGGGCTCGTGGATCCTGTACAGCGCATCCACGTCCCTCTCCTCGAGCTCGGTGGCGACCACCTCGTTCGCGAGAATCATGTAGTCCTCGATGAGGCGATGACTCTCCTTGCGCGCTCTCTTCTGGATGTCGACGGGGAGCCCCTGGTCGTCCAGCACGACCTTGGACTCCGGGATGTCCAGATCCAGCGCCCCGCGGGCTTCGCGTCTGCCGCGGACCCCCCTCGCGTGGTCGTCGAGGAGCCGCAGCGCCTCGTCCATC
>JASFUR010000166.1:0-7240 GCA_050050215.1 Gemmatimonadota bacterium | reverse complement strand
GCGCCACCGGGGCGTTATCCTTATCGACTGGAAGGCAACGGAGCCGCCGGACGTGGCGTGATCATCGTCACCGAGCCCGAGGCACGATGAGCGGCCTCGCTCGTCTGGCGCCACCCCCGCAGAACCCCTAATCTGGCCATCCCTTCGCGACTCCCCGGGCCCGCCCCGAAACCGCTGTACGGCGCGCCGCGCCGTCGCCGAGAACTTCACCACAGCGCGCCGAGCCCCGCATGAACCAGAGAGGTACGATCGGGAGCATCCTGATGAGCGTGGGGCGTATCACGGAGCAGGACGTCGCCGCCGCCCTCGCCTATCAGCGGGACAACGGGGGGTACTTCGGCGAGGCGTTGATGGCGTGCGGGGTGGTCTCGGAGGGAGAGGTCGAGTGGGGCCTCGCGTCGCAGTTCGATCTTCCGTACGTGTTTCCGGAGGCGGACTCGGTCGACTACAAGGCCGCGTCCCTCGTTTCCCCGGAGTGGGCGCTCGCGCACCTCACGCTGCCCATCATGAAGACCAGCGATACGCTCACGGTAGTGGTGGACTCGCCGCTGAAGACCAAGGTCGTCGCGGACCTCCGCTCTCGCACCGACCTGGACATCGAGCTGTCGCTCGCCTCACCCTCGAGGATCCGAGAGCTGATCCGGGAGGTGTATGCGAGGGCCGCCGCTGCCGACGAGACGGGCTATAGGGCTCCCCTGGAGCTCGCCGACGCATGGGAGGAGGTGCTGCACGCGGCGGCGCCCCGGTTCGGGATATCGGCCCGGGCGGGACGGGCCACGGTCTGGTGGGACGACGGCGGGACCATTCGTCGTCGGCGGCTCTCCGGAGACTGGGAGGGCACGCTGGAGCGGTCACTGGAGCCCGGCGCAGCCGCTTCGGTGGGCGACGGGACGCGCGCGACATGGGAGGCCAGACTCCACGCTGCCGGCGCGGTGGCTCCGGTCGACGTGCGGTACCTGAGCGACGAATCGGGTCTCGAATACCTGTTCCATCCGCTTCAGGCGGTCTCCCAGCTGCAGGAGCGTTTCCCGCCTCCGGATTCGGGCATCGTGTCGGAGATCCGGTTGTTGGCGCGTTCCGGGAGGGCGCGCTTCGTGGTGACGACCGATCCCGAGGCGCTGGGCCACGAGATCCTCCCCCATCTGCCCGATATCTTGCTGGATCCGAGCTGGCGCAGCATCTACGTCAACGCCGCAGACAGGCCCGAAGCTGCGGAGACGTTCAGCCACAGGCTCTCGGACGATCCGGAGGCCTGGGCTACCGAGCTCGATACGCTGCGTGCTTTCCAATTCGATGCGGTCACGGTCGATCTCATCGGCGGCGCATCCGACTGGCAGGCCAGCGCTCTGGACGTCGGTTCGGTAGCGTTCCTGCTCTGGCGTACGAGCGAGGACATGGGACCGGCTCATGCGGCCGGCATCCACTGGCACCTCAATATCCAGGAGCGCGACGACGCCCTGCAGTGGACCCTCGAGCCGCTACACCTCGATGCGTGAGGTGATCTTGCCCGACACCCGTGGTGATGGAGAGCCTGAATGGCCCAGATAGATCAGTTCCTCAGAGTCCTCGTGGAGCAACAAGGCTCGGACCTCCACCTCACCGTGGGCTCGCCTCCGGTGATGCGGGTGCACGGTCACATGCAGAGGATCAAGTTCCGGGAGCTGACGCCGAAGGACATGGAGGCGTTGATCTTCGAGATCATGGACGAGGAATGGCGCATGGCCTTCCTCGACAAGCTCGACTACGACTTCGCCTACGAGATCCCGGAGCTCGCGCGCTTCCGCGTGAATGTGTTCTGGCAGAGAAAGGGGCTCGGTGCGGTGCTGCGCACGATCCCGTCGAAGATCCTCACGGCCGATGATCTCCAGTTGCCGGAAACGGTCCGCAAGATGTGTATGCTGACCAAGGGGCTGGTGCTCGTCACCGGGCCCACGGGCTCCGGCAAGAGCACGACGCTGGCGGCCATGGTGGACTTGATCAACGAGAGCCGCGCCGATCATATCCTGACCATCGAGGATCCGATCGAGTTCGTGCACGCGAACAAGAAGTCGCTGGTGAATCAGCGCGAGGTTCTCACCAACACGCGCAGCTTCGCGAACGCGCTACGGGCGGCTCTGCGTGAAGATCCGGATGTGATCCTCGTCGGAGAGATGCGCGACCGGGAGACGATCGAGCTCGGCATCACCGCGGCCGAGACCGGCCACCTCGTGTTCGGCACGCTCCACACCAACTCGGCCCCCAAGACGGTGGACCGCATCATCGACGTCTTCCCGGCCGACGAGCAGGAGCAGATCCGCTCCCAGCTCGCAGAGTCGCTGAAAGGCGTCATCGCGCAGGTGCTCCTGCGGGCCAAGGGCGGGAAGGCCCGCTTCGCCGCGTGGGAGCTCATGGTCGGAACGTCGGCGATCGGGAATCTGATCCGGGAGGGCAAGATCCATCAGGTCCCCTCGATCATCCAGACGGGCAAGAAGGACGGGATGCAGCTGTTGGATCAGCACATCCTGGAGTTCCTGATGGCCGGCAAGATTACCCCCGAGGAAGCCTACATGAAGTGCAACAACAAGCAGGCGTTCCTGGAGTATCTGGACAAGAAGCCCGAAGCCGAGTTCGTCTGAGGCCAGCCGTCTCGTTCCCGGCTCGGGTACGGTCGGTCCATCTGTGTGGTCTGCGCGCGTCGGCCACGAGGTAGGGGTCGATCGGTGGCGCGCGATTGGGGTTGAGTCCACATTGAGTGGAAGGGACTTCGACTTCCCGAAGTCCTTCTTCAGAAGCACCGCCGAACCCATCATGATCGTATCCCGCGTCCCAGATCCCCTGCTACGGCAGGCGGTTCGGAACGCCGCGCACCCCGAGGAAGAGGTGGTGGCGGACGAGCGTCTCGTCCTCGAGGCGCTGCAGCTCGGGTATCCGCGCCTCCTGGTGAGGTCGGGGAAGTGGATCAGCGCGCGGCGGCCGACGGGTGTCTCCGTCCTCGACCTCGACGAGGTCCTGGTGCAGGAGTGGGAGGCCGAGAGACGGTCGGAGGAGCTGCCACCTCCCCGGTTGGAGTATCTCACAGGCCGGATCCGTGTCCTCATGGAGCGCCCGGCGTCCGAGGGTACCTGGGCCGATGCCGCTCTGGCCGAGCTGGCTCGGGCCGCGGGCTTGCCGCTACCCCTGCCTCTGCGTGCGTTCGCCCGGCGCGTGTTCGAGTTCCCGAGTCGATACACGACGCTGCACGACGTAGCGGACTGCTGTGACCTGAGCCGGGGAGCGCTCAAGGCCCGATTCCGTCGTCGGGGCCTAGCTTCGCCCTATACGTACCTGCGGTGGTTCCGGGTCATGGCGGTCGCGGAGGTGCTCTCCGACCGTCGCATCACCGTGGCTCAAGCGGCACATCGGGTGGGATTCACATCGGCCGGCAACTTGTGCCGGGCCTGCGAAGGCCTCGCTCAGATCACTCCTACCGAGCTGCGCACGGTCCACGGATGGAAGCGTCTGGTCGTTCGCTTCGCGTGGACCCATCTCACGGAAGACGCCATGTGCGCGTGGTCGACCATGGATGCGCTCTTCACCCGGCGGGCCGCATAGCGATCCGAAAGGAAGCAGCCCGGTAGCTTGCCGGGTACTTCCGGGGAGAGTTGCTGGGGAGAGTTCCTGAGACTAGCGGCGGTTGCGTCGCTGGCGCCGGCGCTCTCGCCGGATCGCGGCCTCACGCTTGCGCTTCCGCTGGGCGCTGGGCTTCTCGTAGTAGCGACGCTTACGCAGCTCGGAGTACAGTCCGGAGCGCTGCACCTTCCGCTTGAAGCGGCGGAGCGCTCGGTCGAGACTCTCGTTGTCCTGGACGACGACTTCCAAGGGAACCGTACCTCTCGGGCTGGGCGAAAATGGAGCTTAGAAACGTAAAGTCGCCCGGGATCGGGGGCAACGGGGAAGCTCGCGGTGCCGGCTCATGGAAGCCTCCCCTCGCGATGAAGCGTGTGCGTGTAGAGCCGATATGTCTCCGGCTTGGTGAGGAAGTCCCGCGCCCAGGTCTCGAAGTCGGGGAGAGGGAGCAGGTGCTCGATGTGATCGACGACCATCATCGCATACTGCATCCGGTCCTTGGTCAGGAAGTCCACGCTTTCTCCGTCCAGGATACGATCGACGGCATGCTCGAACGCCTCCTGGTCCACCAGGCAGATGAAGTGAGCCACCTGGTCCAGGCGGTACGACGCGTAAAGCGAGCGGAGTCGTTCCAGCTCGGGTTCGTCGTCGGGTTGGGCGCCGTCCCCGCTCCAGTCGCCGGCGATGTCTTTCGCGTTCTGGACGAGAAGCGACCTGAACCTGCCGCGTAGCCTGGCCGCCCCTCCGTCCTGACCGGCCTTGTATCGCGCGGATTCGAGGAGGCCTGCGAGAAGGGGGCGTCCGAGGCCTCGCGCCTTCTCGTGGATCGCGGCCTCCGAGCTCTCGATGAAGATGTCGGTCGTTCTGACCTCGTCTTCCTGCGCCTCGCCGTGGCTCGGCCGGAAGGAGAAGTAGCCGTGCCAGGTCCCGTTCCCGTCCGGTGTGGTGACCAGGAAGCACGCCCAGGTATCACCCTGGCTCTCGAGGAACGCGACCGACCTTCGATGCTCTCTCAGTGTCGTCATGGTATGGGCGGATGGGACGCCGGAAGATGTCCGACCCGAGCGGAGCGCTGCAAGCCGCGTTCCGGAGAACGGTTTCGGGGGCCCGCATGTTTCTTCTTGCGGTTCGCTGGAGGCGGTCATTATCCTGGGAGCAGGTCCGCTCTGCGGGCGCACGACAAACGTCTGGCCGCTCCTTGGACCAGGCGCTCCACATGGGAAGTGACACCCGGCTCCGGCCGGGTTTCTTGTCGAAATGGGGGTCGAGGTCGCGATGCAGCAGACGAACGTGCACACGGACACGCGCCCGGAGGCGATGGGCGATGTTCCCGGGATTTGCGAGCTTCCGCTCACTCGCGCGGTGGTCCAGTACCGTGACATCCACGAGATGGATACGCCGGGGGGCCGCATCGAGGACATCGGCCTCGCATTGGTCGTCGAGGGCAAGTACGCCGCGACCGCCGAGGCGCTGGATCTCGGAAGCGGCAAGGTCAAGGTGCTGGACCTCAGCACCGAGCTCGTGGTGCTCGACTGGGTGTACGAGCCCACTCTGGACCATGTCGCGGAGCTCATCACGGTCTCGGCGGCCACACACGACACCGAGCCGCTGAAACGATACGGGTTCCAGCTCGGACTTCGCGTGCTCGAAAGGCTCGGCTTCGGCCCGCTCACGCGACCGACGTTCCTCCGGTTGGGCTACCGGGACATCTGCCGCGATCTCGACTTGCACGAGGGGACCTCGATCCGGATCGTCATGGGCCCCGGTCGGCTCACGCGCGCCCATCTGGACTACGATACCTGCTCCCTCGTCTTCCGCACGGCCTTCGACGAGCCGGATGCTCCGTTGGAGCACTCCCTCGCGGATGCCTTCCCGGGGGGCGACCTGCTGCGCAACGCGCCGGCTTCGGCGGGCGAGTCGATCGAGTACCAGGTGCGGTTCCCGCTTCCGACCAGCCTCGGGGAGACCCGACAGTGCCTGGGTCGGGTGCGACGGGGCCTGGGAGCGCTCCTCGCGCGGTTCGACCAAGCCCGGTTCCAGGCCCTCGAGCGGGTCATGGAGACCTTTGGCGCTCGTGAGACCCTGGGCGCGCTCCACATCCACGAATCGCGGATGCACTCCGTTCCGGTCCCGGAGCCGTTCTCCGGCTCACACGTCGTCCATTGAGCCGCTCGGCCCGGTCTCCGACTCGCAGGTGAGCATCGAGCGCACGACTGCGGTCGAGCTCCACGGCGCCCAGCTGTCCAGGAACGAGCTGCTGGGTCGCTACCACGCGTACCGTCGTCGACAGGCCCGAGGGCTCCTCGGGATGCTGCCGCGCGAGGCCGTCCGACCCCTGTACCGTCGTGCTCTCGGGGCCGGCCCGGTGGAGGAAAGCACCTCCGATCCGATGCAGACCCTGCTCGCCTACTGCGAGGGAATGCTGCCTCTCCCGCCCTTCGAGGTGTGGAGGGAGGACGTACGCTGCAATCCCGAGGCACACCTCCGCGACGTCGACGCCTCTGCCGACGCTCCGAGCGCGGACGCTCCAGCGACCATCGCGACCCGTTGGCTCGCGATCGGCGGTCGCACCTGGGCCGCCCACCTGCGGTCCTTCCGCGATGGCGACACATGGCGTGGCTTCATCGCGTTCGAGGACTCGGAGTCGCGAGGTGTCCATCGTACCACCCTCGTGTTCCGCGAAGCCGACCCCACGGACGTCCGCGGTCGCTTCATGGGGTTCGAGGCTCCGGCTCTCGGCGCCTTCCTCCGTTCGGCCCTTCCCTGAGGGCCCGCTCGCATCGCCGCTTCGGGTTGTCGTCCGATGTGGAGTTTTTTGTAAAAACGAAGTAACCGAATGCAGAGCGATGCGTCTTTTCCTGGTCCCCGAAACTCCCTGAGCCACTTGCACTTCCACTCGGGAGCCTTTAGGGTGCGTAAGCTGCGATCCTGATCAGGAACACATGGATTACGCGATTTCGCACATTTTCTAAAGCGCTGCACCCCAACGACTTACACGAGTGCGGAATTTCTTGTGGCGAGGCCAACACAGGGGTTGCGCCCGCTCGGAGGGCGCCTTAGAGTAGTCCTCATTCTGAGGCTAGCTAGCACCTCTCCCACCGATCATCGTCGAAGTGTGACTCTAGGTGGTCGGTATCCCGTAAAGCTGAAAATTTCCTCAAACCGTCCTGGGCGAGGTGTGTATGTGGGAGACGCGTTCCGTGCAGTTGTCCGTGAAGCTACCGCGCGACATTGCAGCTCAGGCCGAAGAGGTCCAGCGGACCGATCCGGACTTCCTGAGTCGCGTGGTGCTCTACGGACTGACGCGTCGATCCATTTACAAACACCTGCGCGAGCGCGACGTCGACCCCTCGGCGGACGTATCTCCAGGCGCTCCGCCGCCGGCGTCCTGACCGACTGATCTTCTCAGGGCGCTGAGCTCGACTCGGGTCGAGCCCCATCCTCTCTAGCGCCGAGACGGCCCCGCTCTTCTCGGGGTCACAGGTCCTGAAAGCCTTGCGTTGCCGACGCGTTCGGTTGCATACCTTCGCGCAATCGGAACCCCCGCTATCCGTGATGAATTAGGGATAACGAGGGCTTCTACACGTCCTGCGGGAGGACCGCTGTGGACGAAGACAAGAAGGGCTCGGAGGAGCCGCTTCAGGTTCTTCGCGCC
>JASFUR010000165.1:0-7270 GCA_050050215.1 Gemmatimonadota bacterium | reverse complement strand
GCCGGGGTGGCCGGCTCCATGCGAGTCGGAAACGAGCAGGCCGCGGTGCCGACGAGGAGTCCGGCAGCGGCCAGCACGGCACGAGAGGAAGCACGCATCTTCAGCCGATCGGGATGGAAAGCGAAGCCCCGAAACCCGGGGAGCCCGCACGGTCGGAGTCCAAGGCGCCATCAACCCAGTCGTAGAGTCCGCCCACCGCGGCCCCGACCACCGTCAGGAGGATCAGGTTGGGCAGCCCGTCCTGTCGGTGCCCCAGCCAAAGGACGCCACCGAGCGCCGCGCCCACTCCAGTACCGATGAGGGCACCGCGCGGTGCTGTGCCGATGGCGCCCCCGAACACGCCGACCGTTACGGCGTCGGTCCAGC
Source organism: Gemmatimonadota bacterium (assembly GCA_050050215.1). Classification (GTDB taxonomy): domain Bacteria; phylum Gemmatimonadota; class Gemmatimonadetes; order Longimicrobiales; family Gaopeijiaceae; genus UBA2982. The sequence goes on along the minus strand of JASFUR010000165.1, from coordinate 6,904 downwards.
TGTACTGGCGCACCGCTTGCTGCAGGACCGCGCCGACCGCTCCCCCGATGACCACACCGTACAACCCCCCGCGTACTCGATCCCGCACCGCATCCGTGTTGTCCCCTCCGATGACCCGGCCCGCCAACACGCCGACGCTCGCACCGACGATTCCGCTCACCGCCACGCACTTCGGTCCCAGAAGGGTCCGGTTGCATGGAAACAGGCTCCCGGCAACTGCCAACACGCCCCCGGAGTAGAGGCCCACCGTCGCTCCTGCGATGGCGCTGGCGGCCCCTGCACTCCCAGGGTCACTCTGCCCGGCCGCCTCGTCAGCGTGCAGACCGGCGAGGGCGACGAGCAGGAGCGTCCGCGCAAGCAACCGACCGCTGACAATCACGGGCGACGTCTCCGTCAGCGGAGTGAGTCCGCCATCTCCTCCAGCCCCGGACCCTGTTTCCGAACCCGGTACGCGAGGAAGAAGAGCGCGACCGCGAGGACATGCACGCCGGCACCGACGGGCCAGAGCCACGAGTAGAGGAAGAAGCCGAGGACCGCGAGCAGGAGCCCCCCGGCGCCGATTCCGAGGCTCCAGCGCTGCACCATCGTCCGCACCTCGTCCGGACTGCGCCCGGCGATCGCCTCGACGGTCTGTTTCTGGGCCCACGTGGCGTCCTTGCCCAGTTGTGCCTTGGCCTGCTTCCGCTTCAGGTGTGGGGGCTCCTTGCCTGGCCGAAAGCCTTTGACGGCCCGCTGCGGGCCGCGCCGCCCCTTCTTCCCTGCCATGAACTGCGCTCCTTTTCGGTCCGGCACACACGCCTCGAGCCTGTGCTCCGGTGAAGAGTCCCCTGCCCTCGCTTGCAATACTAAAACAAGCGGAGAGTTCCGGAACGGGGCGCAGATCGGTGCGAGCCGCCACCCCGTTGCATCGATCCCGAATGCACCTGCCCGTGTCTGGTCATCCGCTTGTCAGCAGCCATGCCACGCCAGCAGAATGCGGAGAGTACGTCAGGAAGTGCGAGGACCACCATTCGGCAGGAGCGATGTGACTCGTGAACTGGGATGCTATTCAGGCTCTGGCCGAGCTGGTCGCGGCGATCGGCGTCCTCGTGAGCCTCGTCTACCTGGCTGGTCAAATCAGAGACAACACCGCGTCGCTGCAGGCAGGCACCGTCAGCCGGGTGGCGGAGCACTGGAGCGAGTTTCGGCGGGCGATCTGGAGCGACCCGGAGACGGCGTCGCTCTACATCTTGGCCGTATCCGGCGACCCGATCGACGATCCGGTCCAGAGTATCCGCGTGAGGGCATACTGGCTAAATGTCCTGAAAGACGCCGAGTCGGTCTTCTATCAACACCTCGCCGGGCAGCTCCCATTAGACATATGGCACGGTTACCGGAAGGAGCTGAGAGTGCAGCTGGGGACCCCTGGCGCTCAGGACGCAGTGGCCGGCTGGGGGACGCTGTTGAGTGAGCCGTTCTACGACTTCGTGAAGGGGGAGGTCCCGCTGGCTGAGGGGACCGCCCTCCAGGAGTTGCGTGAGACGTACGACCGCGCTGCCATGGAGAGGCGGACCCGCGACTCGTCGGCGTCAGGGAGACCCCGCACGACCTGACAGGAATCGCTGGCGGATGGCCGATCCGGGTCCGTCCTGCACGTTCCAGACGCACGTAGCCCGATCCCGGACGGCCGAGAGCCCGACAACGCCAATGGACGCTGCCGGGCTCCACCCCGGGAAGTGCCCTCGCCAGGACTCGAACCTGGGGCCTACTGCTTAGGAGGCAGTCGCTCTATCCACCTGAGCTACGAGGGCGCAACGACTTACGGGATTCCGACCTGGGTGGCTCACCAGAGTGACCAACGTCATGTACCGTCGCCGTCGCGGTGCGAACGCTACCGGCGGTGGCGGGAGGGGTCAACGCATCGACAGCCCACCGAGATCGGTCGTCGTAGCTCCGAGGCCCGCATGTCTCTGCGCCAATAGAGTGACCCTCATGGCGCAATTCGTGTCGCATACGCATCGCTCGGCGCGCTCGAAACGTCCACCGTCCTGACCGCGAGCCAGAGCCCGAAGAGCACCTCGAATACGGCTCCCTGGGCAAAGAGAACCGTTGTGATCGACCGGGGGAGGCCTGGCCACACGATGCCCGACGCCCCGAGGATGGCCATGGCCAGGTACGTCAGGACCCCCCACAGGGCGAGACCCCGGGGCACCAACCGTGATCGGAGCAACAAGTAGCAGAACGCGCCCCCCCCCGGGCCCACCAGCATGAGAATGACGTCGAGGCCTGACTCCCGCACGGATAGTAGGGCCAGTGCAATGGCCGGGTCGGCCCGCGCCGGGTCGGACAAAAGGAACGACGGGACCGCCCCTCCCAACACGGTCACACACAGCCCCACCACCCCCTCGGCCGACCGCAGCACCAACGCACCTAGCGCAATGGGCCGATGGACGTCGCGCACGACAACGTACAGAGCCGCAGCCAGAACGAGGACGAGCACGTACAGCACGACATCGCCGACGAGCCCGAGCCGAAAACGGAGACTCTCGTCGGCTGTAACCGCCGCGACTATCGCAGGATCGTCAATTGCGGGAAGGCGGGAGGATACGAGCGCGGCCTGAAGCACCCCCAGGGCAATGACCACGACGTAACAGACGCCCGCCACTCGGGCGGCGCTCTGGACGGGCGTGAGGCTCACTGAGGCTACCCGCGCTGTGGAACACGCGCGTCGGACCCAGCCACTCCGTTGGCAATCAACCAGACGGCGAGGACCATCTCCTGAATCGCGATGGGTACCGTCAGCAGCACCTCCAGAAGTACAGGCGAAAGACCCGGGAGCAGGGCCAACGAGTCCAAGAGGGAGCCCAACAGAAGCAGAGTCGCTCCAAGGACGCCCCACCCCGAGATCACGCGGGGCACGAGCCGTGTTCTCCAGAGGACCCCATTCAGGAGACACGACCCCAACGGGAACGCGATAGCGACCGAGATGAGGAAGGCCGACTCGTTCACCACCTGCAGTGTGCCCAACTGCGTCGCCAGAACGTCGGCCGATGCCGTCACCGCATGGTACGCCTCGCTGAGCGAGACCATCGCCCAGAGGTTCGCGTCGACCATGACCAGTGCCACAGCCTCGATGAAGCGCAGCCCCACGTATGAGAGAGCCACGATCTCCGAGACTCGGCGGAGGATCGGGTAGAACACCAGGGCGATCAGCGGGATCGCCAATACGCCGAGTAGCTCGATCAGGATCCCCACCACGACGCGGGTCCGATTCGGTTGAGCGAGCTCGAGAGCTTCGGCCGAATCGAGAAAGGGGCCGTGCAGCGTTTGCCCGGCCATGAAGAAGCCCGTGGCGGCTATGAACAAGCCACCCACGACCACAGCCGTACGACGCTCGCTCGTCATGGATCGCCCTCGCTGCCCTCGCCCCAGCGCGATCTCCTAGCGTTGGTGCCCATCGCCCAGCGTCGGAGACGCGGTGTCTCGTGGGGACCAGGACTCGTCATCGGTGCTCCTCGGCGGCGGGGCGGACCGAACGCCAGGGTGCGTCCAGAAGAAGGCCGACGACCGCGCATAGACAGGCCACCACATTGAGGCGCCAAGGTGGCGAAGCGGGTGTCTCGTGAAGCACACTCAGGGTGGCAAAGAGCGCGGGAACGTAGAAGAGCAAGAGAGCCCCCGGTGCGGCGAGGCGCGCCCAGCGCTCACCGCGTCGAATCGGAAACGCAACGAGCAGAAGGACCAGCGCTCCGAGCGCCAACCAGCCACCGCCCGCGACCTCCATGAGGGCCTTGAGAAGCGCCTGGGTCGCAGGTTCGAGCTCGCCCCAATCCCTGCCCAACGCAGCCGCATGATACGGCATGAAGGAATCGCGAGACCAATAGATGGCGCCGAGCACCAGGCTGACGGAGGCTACCGCCGCATACAGGAAGGCGGCGACTCGGTGACGCCCCCCCAGCCGCGGTCCTCGAGGGGCCGTCGTCGCCACGCTCGAATCGAGCCGCTTCAGCATCGAGGCGTCGGCCATGTCTGTTCCTTCGCGTCAGAAACTCCCGAACTTGAGCATCACGAGGCCCGCAAGCCCGGAGAGGTCCGCGTCATCGAGATCGAATAGCTCCACGCCCTGCGTGAGGCGGTAGCTCGCCCCGAGCGCGACCCTGAGGAATCCCGTCGCGGTCAGAACGACATCCAGTTCGGGCTCGATGACGAAGAACGCATCGTCCGCCGGACCTCCCGCTTGGCCGTCGGGGTTCCAGGTCACGCCGCCCGCTCCGATCAGCAGACCCAGTGAGACGTGGACCCGGTCATCCGGACGATGGACGTACCCGAACTCCAGTCCCCCATAGGCCATCTCGAGTCCCCCGGGGTCTCCAGCACCATTGGTGAGATTTTCGAAGCTCCCCACGTTGGCGAGCGCGTAGCCTCCACCTCCGATCACCAGCGACCCGTTGATGATCCAGCCTCCACGCCCTCCCACGAGTACGCCGAATCTGTCGTCGATCTCGGTGAACTTGACGACTGGTCCTCCGAAACCTCCGTGACGGCGGTCGCCCCCGGCGAGGGGCTCCTGTGCGCTCAGCGCCCCACCACACAGGAACGCACCAGCCATCAGTAGGCCAAGCGATCTAGCGGCTATCATGACGACCATCCACCCAGTCAGAAGGATCGAGTCTCCAGCGCGCCCCGTCACTCGTGTGCCGAGCCCGGTTTCACACTAGTCGAGGTCGGATCGGTGGTCTGTCGGGTTCAGTCCTCGGCTGACCGTAAGGCGCTGCCTCGCGAAGCCGTGCTCGGCTGCGGCGTAGGTAGCACTTCCGACCCCCGTATCAGCATCCGCCCGACAGACTCCGCGCACGGCCGGCTCCAGTCTTAGAAAGGCGCCCTACGGCTGGTGCGAGCGCACGAGCCGGCGGTTACGCCCGACGCCTTCGACCGAAATCGACCCCAGGAAGCGATGCGATGCGTGGTGCACCGGTGATCGAGTGGCGAGACGTCCAGGGGAGACGGATGCCCGTGACCAACGGGACCATCACCCCCGTCGCGAGGTGCCTCGTCCTCCGCTGGCCCAGCGGCGGTTCTGTATGGAGCGAACCCGCGGCGGTCATCCTCGAACGAGAAGGTCGGACCGAACGGATCCGAATCGGGAACCTCAACGGCCGGGTCCTCTGGGCGATGAGGGTCAGCACAGTCGCCCTCGTTGCGAGGTGGATCGCAAAGGCCCGAAGGAGGGGGAAGTCAAATGACTGAGGAACACGACCATGTCGTGGAGACCATGGATAGTGCTCACGAGGGCGCCGCAGAGATCCTCGCGGAGTTGGTAGCTGTGGCGAGCGCGGCCAACGTGTTCAGTGAGCCCGTGGTGGCCGGCGACACGACCATCATCACCGCGGCGGAGATCCACACGGGGATGGGGTTCGGCTATGGGCTCGCTGCAGGCAACGGAAGTCGAGGGGAACAGGCGACCGAATCCCATGCCAAAGCACGAATTGCCTCCTGGGGCTGGGGTCGGCGCGATCGCTGTGACGGGGGACCACGTGGTGGCGGAGGCGGTGGTGGTGGGGCTACAGGTCGTCCAGTGGCGGTCGTCACGATCGACCCTGCCGGCGTCCACGTGAAACCGGTGTTGGATCGAACCAGGATCGTGCTCACCGCTCTGACGGCGCTCGGCGCGATCGGCCTGACGCTGATCCGGCTACGACGCGCCGCCAAGCACTAGGCCGTGAACAGCCGATCCCCGCGTTGAGGATCGGCACTTCCGGTTGAGGTCGGTCAGCCGTGAGGTCCCTTGCTCAACTCGCGCTCGACCATCTCGTCGGTGATCGCGAAGCGATCCCCGATAACGAAGACTGCAAGCCCGTGGAATGCCAGACCGATACTCCACCCCATCAGTGGCCACTTGGCCCACAACTCGTCCGGAGCTGTGCTCAGGTTTATCACGACGAGGGCGGTATTCACGACCAGGAAGACGGCGAGATGGGTGAAGAAGCCACGCCGTGCTTCCAACCGTTCCTTGGCGCGATGGAAATCGTCCGAGCGTTTCATCGTCCCCCCTCGGCCTGTCAAACCCTGTCAGAGTATCCACGGGGTCGCCCCGCCTATCGAAGGCTAGCTCCGCGCTGCAGATGATGCCGTCGGGCTGGGCTCCACCGAGGTTGTAGGGGAGCTTCCTGATCCGGCGCTGGGGCTGCGAGCAATACCACATAGACCTGCCGTCATCCTGCGTGATCTTGGCCCACACTCCGAGCGGCCGGATGCGCGGGGGCGAAGCGCGTGGATACGTGCGGGGCCCGTCCAGGGTTTACCAGCGGACGCAACTGCTGGAGTTCAGGCGTCGGCGTGCTCAGGCTGGATGTTGCTTGCGACCGGGGCGAGGGTCGGACCTTCTTCGGACTTGTACTGCTCGATCAGTCTGACGATTGGTTCAATGCTGGACCGATCCATGTAGTCGAATCCTCGCATCTCGTCCAGTCGGGCCTGTGGGTCTCTGTTCATCAATGCCCCGATCCTCAGCATGAGCCTGAGCCACCAACCGACATCCTCGTGCCGCAGCCGTCCGCGGAGGGCAAAGCGTCGCATGCGAGCCAGCAACTCGGGTGGGAAGCTGTTGGTGACCCACGCGTCGAGCTTCGGGCCCGCAGCGGCCCCCGAAACGGTGAATAGGATCAGTGGTCGGCCCTCCAGAGCGGACCACTTGGACTTCACCCATCTCCGTATCGTCGCTTTGTAGAACACCACCGAGCTGCCCAGCACCAAGAAGTCGAACGACGCCGGATCGAGGTGCGGATCGTCGATGGGAAAAACCGGCAGGCCCGTTTCCTCGCTGATCCACTTCGAGTACTGCTCCGTGCTGCCGTATTGACCGGAAAAGATGATCGCCCCGTGCATTCCGCACCGCCTGGGTCGTTGGATGACGGACTTTCTATAA
>JASFUR010000164.1:0-7278 GCA_050050215.1 Gemmatimonadota bacterium | reverse complement strand
TGCGTGGCGGACTGGCGAATGACGGGCTCGCCGCATTCCGGGCAGTGCGGCGTTCCGACGCGCGCCCACAGGAGCCGGAGGTAGTCGTAGACCTCGGTGACGGTCCCCACCGTGGAGCGGGGGTTCTTGCTGACCGTCTTCTGCTCGATCGAGATGGCCGGGGAGAGCCCCTCGATGGAGTCGACGTCCGGCTTCTCCATGAGCCCGAGGAATTGACGGGCGTAGGCGGACAGTGACTCGACGTAGCGGCGCTGGCCTTCCGCGTAGATCGTGTCGAACGCGAGCGAAGACTTCCCCGAACCGGAGAGCCCGGTGATGACCACGAGCTGCTCCCGCGGAAGCTCGACGTGGACGTTCTTGAGGTTGTGCTCGCGCGCGCCCCGGACGACGACCTTCTCGCCGGCCCTCGCCGCGTCCGGCGCCTTCTTGGTGCGGGATTCTGCCATAGCCAGGAAGTCTAACCGAGGCGGCAAGGTCGGCTCAATGCGGGAGGGTGCCCCGAAAAGGGAAAGCCGCCCCCCTCGCGAGGGGCGGCCTTCGGGTCGCTTCGACGTCGGGCGAGCGCAGGGGAGCTAGACGTGCATCTCCCGGAGACGCGCGACGCGCTCCTCCGTAGCCGGGTGCGTCCGGAACAGCCCGGCCAGTGCCTGTCCTCGGCCACCGGCCAGAGGGTTGATGATGGCGAGCTGGGCCGCAGCCGGGTTGACCGGCATCGGGATCTGCTTGGCGTAGCCCTCGATGTGCTGCAGCGCGCTGGCGAGACCGCCGGGGTCCCTCGTGATCTTCGCGGCCGTGGCGTCGGCCTGGAACTCGTTCTGACGGCTGATCGCCATCTGGACGATCATGGCCGCGATGGGCGCGACGATCACCGTAACGAGCAGAGCGATCGGGTTCTGGCCGCGGTTGTCCCGGCCACCGAAGCCCCCGAAGATCAGGCCCCAGCGGGCGACGCTCGCCAGCATCGCCACGGCACCCGCCATGGTGGCGGCGAACGTCCCCACGAGCATGTGGCGGTGCTTCACGTGCGCGAGCTCGTGGGCGATGACGCCTTCCAGTTCCCGCGGAGGGAGCAGCTTCAGGATTCCCGCGGTTACGCAGACCACGGCGTTCTCGGGATTCCGGCCGGTCGCGAACGCGTTCGGCTGCTCCGACGGCGCGAGAGCCAGCGTCGGCATGGGCAGCCCGGCTTCCTGGCGGAGCCGGTCGACCATGCGATACAGGTCGGGCGCGTCCTGCGGCCCGAGAATACGGGCACGGTACATCTTCAGGACCGCGCGGTCGCTGAACCAGTACATCCCGAAGTTCATGACGGCGGCCACGACGAGGAACAACACCGCCCCTCCCGAGCCACCGAAGTACTGCCCGACGCCGACCAGTAGCACGGTCAGCCCCGTCATCAATCCGATGACCTTCACCATCTGCATGCTTCTATCTCCTGACTCTGTCGAGTCCTGTGTCTAGTCCTGCTGTCTGGAGCCGAAGCCCCACTCGCCACCCAGGAAGAGTCCCAGGATCTGGTCCCGGTTCAGGTCCGTCGCCCCGAAGGTCGAGCCGGTCCTGAGGAATCGGTCCTCCAGGAATGCCTCCAGGAACAGATTCTGGACCAGGGCATCCAGGGTGAACTCCATTCGTACACCTCTGAGCTGCAAGCTTGCCCCCGTGTCTCCGTCGTTCTGATAACCGCCGAGCACGAAGATCACGAAGACGTCGTCGTTCAGATACTTGCCCAGTTCTACCTGCGCGCTGCTCAGAGCGTTTCCCACCACGCCCGCCTGGGCATCTCCTCCGATGGCGGCCGAGCTCGAGAAAGACAGGTAGTCGAGCTGGTTCAAGAGGGGGATCTCCTGCGCGATGGCCGTACCGAGCTGGTTCACGGCCACCCCCGTGAGGTAGGTGCCCGCCACACCCTGGATGACGCCCGACTGCGGACCGACCTCTGCCGCCGAGCGACCGACCAGGAGGTACGTGATCAGGTCCGACTGCGAAATCCCCGCCTCCTCGGTGGATAGGGTGACGACCGGCTCGACCAGGGTTCCTCCCACGGTGGCCCTCACCTCCAGGGGATTTCCCTCCCGGCGCCGAACCCGACTGAGGGCCTGGATGTCGAGCGTGGGGTTCACACCGGGCTGGCCGAGGAACGAGGCCGTCCCGCCACTCACCTCGAAGGTCCGACCCAGCACCGTATACGAGCCCCGCAGCGCCTGCAGCTCACCCACCATCACGAGGTCGCCCTCGCGGCGGTCGTAGCGGACGATGAGATCGCCGCCGAGCTCGACGTCCATATCCGAGGAGCGCAGCCACAGGTTCCGTGGCACGGCCATGTCGACGTCGACCCGGAGGTTGTCCAGGAAGGGGTTGCTCAGCCCCGCGATGAGCGGCTGGCTCACGAAGACGGTCGTGTCGACCGCCATGCCGGGTGCATACATCAGCGGGCTGCGGAGGTCCACGACGCTCGCGTTGCGGGCGAACTCTTCGACGTAGAGCGTCGCCTCCTCCATGCGCAGCGAGCCCTCGACGACCGGAAGCTGATATCGCCCCGTCAGGGTGAGGTCTCCGCTCATCCGGGCCTGCATGTCACGGCGGTCCACGGTGAGGAAGCGGTCGAAGTTCACCGCCAGGTCGAGGGTCGGGTTGGTGAGAGGATCCAAGCGTACAAGACCCGAGATCGTCGACGATCCCAGATCCGTACCCCCGTTGGATGCGAGCTTGACACCCACGGTCCCATTGGGCTGCAAGAGGAGATCGCCGGACACGTTGGTGTGGCGCACGCCAATCGCCGGCAGGGTCCAACCCGCTCGTGACAAGGTCACAGTGCCACTGGGCTCCGGTCGAGTTGGGGTCCCACGGACGCGCATCTCCGCGGAGACGATCCCGACCACGTCCTCGAGTGCGTCCAGGTAGACCAACGCGAGCGCGGCGTCCAGGGAGTCGGCGCGCAGCGTGAGGTCCATCTGCTCCTCCACGGCGCGGCTCTCGACGTCCGTCAGGGCCAGGTCGACCGGGATGACCCCGTCGCCGGTGAAGACCTGCCGGTCGTCGACCCAGGCCGCCAGATCCACGTCGACCCGTCGGTCGGCGTAGTCGAAAGTCCCGTCCAGGCGCGAGAGGCGAACGGGGCCGTAGCTCGGCTGGTCGACGTCGAAGCGAGCGTTGATGACCGGCTCCTCCGCAGGTCCAGATACGTCGAGGTCCAGATCGACGTGGCCAGATACGTCGATGTCCTCGCGCTGAGCCAGCCGGAGCGCCTGCTCGATGTGGAAGCCCTCCATGAGAAGGCGGAAATCGGAGTCCCCACCCCGCGTCAGCGTGCCGGCCGCCGCAAGCACCATCGGGTCCGAATCGGTACGCCGCACCTCCAAACTGTCGACCGTGAGCGACGTCTGGTCCCAGACCACGTTCGTGGGGTTGCTGAGGAGCCAGGACATCGAGTCGACCTCGATCTGGGCTTCGGTCAGCTGCAGCTCGCCCCCGAGGGAGTCGACGGCGAACGCGCCCGTGAGGTGGTAGTTCTCGTCGGGCCTTCGGACGATGTCGAGCATCCCCTCGCCCCGCCGCTGAACCATGGTCCCGTCGAAGTACAGCTGCTCGAACACACGTTCCGCCAACACGAGCTGTCGCGCGCTCAGGTCGACGTCCCATTCACCCATCGTCTCGGGAAGGCCGGATGCCATGAGGGAAACCCGCGCAGAATCGACCGAGTTGTGCCCATAGGCGCCGTGCGTCAGATCGAAGAGTAGGTCGACGTCGAGGTCACGCAGCCAGCCCCGCACTTCCGCGGTTCCCTCGAGGCCCCCTTCCAGCCTCACATCCATGGCGGTGGGCAGCGTGTCCGGATCGATCCCGCGAGCCCGCAGCGCGTCCTGTTCCAACGGGTTGAGAGTGTCCGCGACCAGGATCGAGTCACCCATGAAGACGGGGCGTAACCGTTCCAGCGTCTCGCCGGAGAAGGTGAAGCGGGCCTCACCCGTCCGCTCCGCGGACATACCGACGCTTCCACTCCCCTCGATCAGGATCCCCGCCACGTTCGCCCGCACGTCCCTCGCCCTGAGGAGCCCGTCTTCGATGTCCAGGGACGCGTCGGTGGAGTCCAGGGAGAGGCCTCCCACCTGCGCCGACGTCAGGGCGACGACCGCGGAGCCGAAGAGCGAGTCGAGGGCGAACCCGGACGCGTCGATGGACGCGCGGCCCGAGAGGATGGAGGGCTTCGGAACGGTCGTGGTGAACGCCGCCAGGTCCAGCTCCTGCGCCTCCGCCTCGAACACGTAGCCGTCCGCGGGAGCCGTCGCGTCGGTGGTCACGTCGAACACGAGGCGACCCGCGTCGCTGGTCAGGTCGCCCTCGGCGTGCAGGTCGTTCAGGCGACCGTTCACACGGACCGGGCCACGCACGGCCCCGGGCAGGTCAACCTCCGGCCAAAGCCGCCCGAGCAGTGGCAGCGAGAGGGGAGCCAGCTCCGCTCGGCCGTCCACCACCCAGTCCCCGGCCGACGCGCGGCGGACCATCCCCCTGCCCATCGCCCTCGACGTCGTGGTCGAGTCGGATCGATGCGTGACGTCGGCCACCACGAGCATCCCGTCCTCGGCTCGACCCTCCACCGACACGGTCACCCGACCCGTGCCCAACCGCGCTGCGTCGGCCCAGAGCGGCTCCAGGACCCGGTAGTCGAACGGATCGAGCCGCAGCTGCAGGGACGATCCCCCAGGGTTTTCGCCCATGTGGAGCGTCCCGGAGAAGTCCGCCGTCGTGACGGCGCCCGGGAGGTCGTCGGGCGTGTACGTCATACGGCCCGTAGCGGAAAGATCCGCAAGCGTACCGCCCAACGTGGCGCTTCCGCGCACCGACCCCTCGAAGGGCAGCTCCTCTTCGATCCACGGGTCCACCAGGGAGAGATCCAACGGATTGGCCGTCACCCGCAGGGACCGCATCGACATGACGTCGGCGAAGCGGACGCGACCGTCGAGGGCCAGAACGGAGCCGGCTGCCTGCACGTCGACGTCATCCAGGCCGATCTGGATCCCGTCCTGGACCCGGAGGCTCGCGTCGCCACGGAAACGGCCTGACGGGATCCGCGGGTCGACCCACGCGATGTCGGCGAGGTCGCTCCAGTCGTTCGAGCGGAAGTCCGCCGTGAGCGTCCACGGGTCGCCCGGCCGATCCGGGCCGAATCCGACTCCACCCTCGAGGAACGACCCGGGAAGCCGGAACTGCCCACCGTCGATCCTGAGGCCACGGTCGCCGAACGTCACGTCGGCCTGGGCCTCATGGATGACCAGCGGCTTCTCGAGCACGAAGATCGATCCCGAGAGCGAGGCCAAGCGGGCGTCGACCATGACGGGCCCCTCGCTCCTGAAGATCGTCCGTTCCAGGTCCAAGTCGAGGTCGTCGACGGCCATGCGCCTCAGGCGTCCCCCGTCGGGGGCGACTTCGGTCAACGCCTCGGGGGTGTCGCTCGATGCGGGCGTGAGGATCTGCAACGAACCTCCACGAACCGCGATCCGCCCCAGCCCGATCGTGCGGGCCGTGCTCGGAGGCGTGCCGTCGTCTCCGCCGGGAGGAACCAACCGGTTGACGTTGCTGAAGTCGTCGCCGGGGTAGCGGGATATCTCCACGGCGAGCCCGTAGAAGGTCGCGGAGCTGAATCGGGGGCTGCCAATCGCCAGGGAGATCGGGTTGTACCGCAGGACGACGGAGTCCGCTTCGAGGAAGCGCCGCCCCCCCTCGGCGTCCAGTCGAACCCCACGTAGCGTCATCCCGAAGATCAGCGTCGTGCTCCGAAGGGACTCCACTGTGAGGTCCCCGGCCAACGCACCCTGCACGCGCTGCAGCACTTCGTCGAGGACCATCCTTTGGCCCCGGCCGGTCTGCGTGAGAAGGGCGATCGCGAGTACGACCAGCGTGACGATGCCCCATGCGGTCGTTCGCGCGACCCAACGCCACCGCACGCGCCGCCGCTTGGGCGGAGAGGGTTCGGCCTCTCCTGCGTCGGGCGAGACCTCCTCGACCGGGGTCCCATCGATCGACACGTCCCCGGCTGATGCCTCCTGAGCCGGAGTCTCCTCCGCCGACGGATCTTGGAAGGTGCGCTCTTCGTCCATCAGAACGCCTGCCCGATGGAGATGTGCAGCTGCAGCCGCCTCCAGAAGCCGTCTTCCTCCCCGTAGCGGATCGACGGGAGGACCGCGAGCTCACCGGTCTTCACATATTGGATGGTCGTGCCGTCCACGACGAGACAGTTCCGGTCGTTGGAGTTGTTCGGAGTGCTGGGGTCGTTGCAGGGCTCCGCGATGGCACGGATCTGCTCCGTCACCACCGACAGATCCTGGGCGCCCCTGAAGCTGTACCCCAGATCGACCCGAATCGGGCCGACCGGACTCAGATAGCGCACACCGACGCCCGGCGTGAACTCCAGGTCGGCCAAGTCGATCGTCTGGTCGGCACCCCACACCTGCCCGAAGTCCCCGAACGTCACGAATTGGAAGTCGGTGCCGAGACCCAACCGTAGCTCCAGATTGCCTTCGAGGACGCGCGTGCCTCCGATCGGACGGGAATCGAAGGCCCCGGGGTCGACGGTGCTCGCGTCACAGGTCAGCGCGATGATCTCGTCCGGTGTGCATGCCGCGGCTCCGGTCGTATCGCTCTGCAGCAGGCGCGAGGGGTCGTCCACCGCGAGTACGCGAGGTCCGAGGCGGCTCTGCCCGAAGCCGCGCACGGAGTTCGCGCCTCCCGCGTAGAAGCGCCGCTGAGGGTGCACGATGTCGAGGGCCTGGTCTCCCCCGTAGAATTTGCCCCAACCGACCCAGCCGCCCCGGAGCCGAGCCCCCACCACGGTGATGCCGGTCAGGCGTGAGTACCACGTGCCCTCCGCCACGGCGCGGTTGTACCGGTACTCGGATCCGGTCCAGCGGGCCGCATGCTCGATATCGAGATTCAGCCGATACCCCTGGGTCGGGTTCAGGAGGCTGTTGGCAAGGTCGCGTGAGAGATTGAGGCCGACGGGGGCCAGTCGCCTGAAGCCGGTGAGGACGTCGATGTCCTCACGGCGGCACACCAGGAAGCCCGTGCAGAAGAGCACCTCGGCCGCCTCGAGCGCAGACAGCTCCGGGCTGTACGAGAGCGTGAGGGGTGTTCTCGGACCGATGGCGCGCACCAGCGAGAGGTCGAGACCGTACGCGCGTCGGATGAAGATGTCCGGGACGCTCTGACGCTCCGCGAAGATGGATGCGTTGAAGCGGTTTCGGGTCGAGAAGATCCACGGCTGCGAAAAGTCGATCGCGGCCA
>JASFUR010000163.1:0-7295 GCA_050050215.1 Gemmatimonadota bacterium | reverse complement strand
AACTCACTGCACGACGCACTCGGACAGCGCATGAAGCCCTCCCCCGCTCTGGTCGCGCTCGGCAACACGAACAGGCTCGGCCGGAAGGGCGGCAGCGGCTTCTACACGTACGAGAAGGGCAAGGAGAAGGGGATCGACGAGACGATCTACGAGTTGCTCGGCTCGGTGGTCCCGCCTCAGCGGGAGCTCGACGAGACCGAGATCCGCCGCCGGCTCCTCGTGCCGATGATCAACGAAGCGGCACGGCTCCTGGACGAGGGCGTGGCGCGCACAGCCGCGGACGTCGATCTCGGCATGATCATGGGCACGGGTTTTCCACCGTTCCGAGGCGGGCTGCTCCGCTTCGCGGACACGCATCGGCCTCGTGCGCTCGTAGAGGAGGCCCGCGAGTTGCAGGCCGCGCACGGGGACCGTTTCGAGCCCGCACCGCTTCTGGTGTCGCTCGCCGACAGCGACGGAACCTTCTACGACGCCTTCCCCGGTGACGCGCGTGGCTGACCCCAAGCCGTGCGCCGGCATCGTGCCGAGCTCCGGAGCGTCCACTCGCATGGGCCGGGACAAGGGCCTCCTGGAGGTCGAAGGCCGCACCTTCCTGCGGCGGACCATCCACGCGCTCACCGAGGGTGGCTGCGAACCCGTGCTGGTCGTCGTCGCCGAAGGCGAGGACGAGATGGCCCAGGAGGCCGAGGCCGCGGGGGCGGTCGTCCTGGTCAACCCGGAGCCGGGCGAGGGACCGATCACCTCCCTGCGCATCGCGCTGTCGGCGCTCGACCACTCGGTCTCCGCAGTGGCCTACCTTCCCGTCGACCATCCCCTGGTCAAGCCGTCGACCATACGGGAGCTGCTCGAGGCGGTCGCCTCCAAGGGCGCGACGCTCGCCATACCGACCTACCACGGCGAGCGCGGGCACCCCGCCCTGTTCGGCCAGGAGCTCTTCGTAGAGCTGCTCGATCCGGACCTGGAAGGAGGCGCCAGGACGGTCGTGCACCGACACCTCGCGGACGCGCTCTTGGTGGAGGTGGACGACGAGGGGGTGGTGACCGACATCGATACGCCCGAGATCTACCGGGCCGTCGTCGACGGGACGGACGACGCCGGAGACGACCAGTGACGCTCCGGGCGGCCGACGTCGCCGAGCTGCTCACGCAGACCGCGGAGGAGGGCGGAAGCGCGGCCGCGGTCGTCGTGGTCGGGGGCTCGGCGGCCGAGTTCCTGGGCCGACGCATGGCCGTGGTCCAACCGGCGGGCGGAGCTTCCCCGGTGACCCACGGCTCGCTGGATCGGAGCGCCCTCGACGACGCCGCCACCGACCTGATCCATGAGTCGCTGGCCGACCCCCGCACGCGCGACGGACTCAGAGAGGTCGAGATCGACGGCGAGCAGGTCGAGTTGTACCTGGAGCTCCGCTGGCCCGTTCAGGAGCTCATCGTGGTCGGCGCAGGTCACGTCGCCCAGCCGATCGCGCACCTGGGCTCGCTGCTCGGCTACAGGGTCACCGTGCTCGACGACCGTCCGGACTTCGCCACGAGGGAGCGCTTCCCGGACGCCGACCGCCTGATCCGGGCCGACTTCTCCGATCCGTTCGCCGACGTCCCCCTGCACATCCGGTCCCACATCCTGCTGGTCACGCGGGGACACAAGTACGACTACGAGTGCCTCATCCGCGCGCTGCGGACGGATCCACCCCCGGCCTACATCGGTATGATCGGGAGCCGGCGCCGCGTCCGGGCCACGTATGTGCAGCTGATCGAGGAAGGATTCGATCGTGGGCTCATCGACAGGATCCACGCGCCGGTGGGGCTCGACATCGGGTCCGAGACCCCCGAAGAGATCGCGGTCTCGGTCGCGGCGGAGCTGGTGATGCTCCGCCGTGGCGGTACCGGCATTCCGCTCAAGGACGTGGAGCGGGTGGCCGAACGGTTTTTCACGGAAGCGGGAGGAGAAGCACGGTGACACGCGAGGACGACCGCACGCTCGGCGACGCCCTGGTGGCTGCGCGCGACGCGGGCCGCCGCTGCGTGCTGGCGACCATCGTCGCCACCAAGGGATCTACGCCCCGGAAGGTCGGCGCGCGCATGCTGGTCGACCCCGACTACGGCCTCGTCGGCACCGTCGGAGGCGGCTGCGGAGAGGCAGAGGTCATCGAGTCGGCGCATCGGGTCCTGGAGACCGGAGTGCCGGAGCGGGTCCGCGTCGATCTCACCGACGACCTGCTCTCGTGGAGTCCCGCCGTGTGCGGAGGGATCATGGACGTCTTCGTGGAGCCGGTCTCCGCGGACACGGGAGAGTGAGCCGGCCGGGCCGCGTCCTCATCCACTACAGGCGCCTCCCCGATCAGGAGCGCGTCTTCGATCAGCAGGTCGTGCTGGAGCGCGCCGACGTGATCGTGACGCTCTCGCAGCCCCTCGAGCTCGCCCGACCCATGCTGTCGGACGACGGCGAGCTCATGCTGGAGGATGGCTCGCTCGCACTCTGGTTCACCTTCCCGGGCGCGTGGCACGACATCGGCCTCTTCCACCGCGCCGACGGGACCTTCACGGGGCTCTACGCGAACATCCTGACGCCGCCACGGATCGACGGGACCGTCTGGCACACCACGGATCTCTTCCTGGATCTGTGGCGACCCGAGGGCGGAGCGACCCGGCTCCTGGACGAGCACGAGCTGGAGGACGCCCTCGCGCAGGGACACATCGACCGGGAGACGGCCGCTCGCGCGCGCCGGGAAGCCGAGAGGCTGCTCAGCCTGGCCGGGACTGGAGCCTGGCCCCCCCCGGTGGTCGGAGAGTGGACGCTGGAGCGCGCCCTGGAGGTGGTGGCCCGCAGGGACTCGTGAGCCCCTTCGCGAGCCGGGGCGTCAGCCGCCGTGCGGCACGACGTAGGCGGCGGAGAGCCGGTCGACATCGACGTGCACGTTCTTGAGCACGTCCGGATCCTCCCTCAGACAGTCGATCAGACGCTCGTAAGCGTCCGCCGACGCGGACGGGATCTCGATCTCCTCGTCGTGGAAGGCGCCCCCGTCCGCCAGCACCAGGCGCACGCGCACCGTCTTCTTGGCTTTCGGCATGCCGCCTACTGGGCGTCGGGCTCGGAGTCGGCCTCGGCCAGGAGGCCTTCGACGTGCGACTGGATCGACTGGAAGTCGGGCTCGACCTGCTGTGCCGCGCCTTCGTACTCGATGAGCACCGTCGGAGTGGACGGGACCCGCAGCGCTTCACCGAGGTGCATGTTGGCCGTCACCAGCTCCGCGTGTCGGTCGCTGTTCAAACAAGACGAGAACGCGTTGTCGTCCATGTCCAGAGTTCGTGAGTACTCCTCGAACAACCCGATCGGGTTCGTGAGGTTCGACCACCTCGCCTGATTGCGGAAGAGGTTGTCGTGGTACTCCCAGAACATCCCCTGATCGCCGGCGCACCGGGCCGCCCGGGCCGCCAGGAACGAATTGGGGTGCATGCCCGTCAGCGGGAAGTCGTAGAAGACGAACTGCGCCTTTCCGGTCTGCACCAGCTGCAACTCGATCTGCGGCTTGACCTGAGTGTTGAACATGCCGCAGCCCGGACACATGTAGTCCCCGAACTCGATGATCGTGACCGGCGCGTCCTCATCACCCTTGGTCTCGCCCTGGGCCATCTCGGCGAGCCGGGCCATGTCCTCGTCGATGCCCTCGATGACGACCGGCTGTGTCGCCGCGCTACCGCTACCCCGACCGACGGAGTAGCCGACGGCTCCGACACCCACGACCGCCAGGGCTCCGAGGATCGCATAGATCCGGGTCATGTTGGAGCCGCTGCCCTTACCCTGGGCCTCTCTACGACGCTCGCTTCTCGTGGACACGTTCTGACTCCCGTTCGGACGTGCTGCTGTGGTTCCTACGACGCTCGAACCTCAAGATGCCGGGCCTCATCGGCCCGATCAAGCGATTCAGCGCGCCAGCAGAGTAACTACTTCCGGGGTGGAGGAAAGATCCTCCAGGACGTGGTCGGCGCCGGCGGCGGCCAGCTCGGCCACGACGTAGCTCCCCGTCGCGACGGCAACCGTGCGCGTCCCGCCTGCCCTGCCGCACCCCACGTCGCGAGGCGTATCGCCGACCACGACCGCGTCCGCGGCCTCGATGCTCACGCTCCAGTGCACCCGCGCGCGGTCGAGCGCCACCGCAGGCAGCTCGTCGCGCTCCTCGTGGTCCGACCCGAATCCTCCGATCGCGAACCGGTCCCACAACCCCGCCGAGCCGAGCTTGAGCTCGGCCCCGCGGGCGATGTTTCCGGTCAGGAGCCCGAGTCCCACGTCCTCGAGCCCGGCAAGCGCGTCGAGCAGCTCGAGGACCCCGGGAAGAACCTTCATCGGACGGTCGTGCAGACGTTCCCCGAGGTGTTCGACGTAGCGCTCCCAGAGCTCGTCCAGGCCGGCATCGATGGTCTCCCGCGCGAAGCCGATGGCGCTGAGGAGCTCGCGCGCGATCTGCGGATCGGTCTTCCCGGCGAAGCTCACACCGGTCACGTCTCCGACCGTGCCGTACGTCTCGACCATCGCCGCCTCGAACGCGTGCTTGGCCGGGCCGCCGGAGACGAGCGTGCCGTCGATGTCGAAGAGGATCAGCCGGCGCACGGACCCTCGCGTATCAGAGCAGCTCGGCGAGCGCCGACGGGTCGATGTTGCCACCGCTGACGACCACGGCCACGCGACGTCCCTCGGCCTCGACCTTCCCGGCCAGAAGCCCCGCCACGGCAGTAGCTCCGCTGAACTCGACGACGACCTTCTGACGGTTGATCAACTGAGCCGTCGCCCGCCGGATCGCGTCTTCCGACACGGTCACGACGTCGTCCATCAGCTCGTGCGCGTGCTCGAACGTGAGCTGACCCGCGATCACGACCCGGAGCCCGTCCGCGATCGTGTTCACCTCGGGGAGCAGCTTCGGCGATCCGTTGTCGAGGGCGAGCCGCATGGACGCGGCGCCCTCGGGCTCCACGCCGATGACCCGGGCCTTCGGTTGGATCCGCTTCACTGCGGCGGCCACACCCGCCGCGAGCCCGCCCGCGCCCACCGGCACCAGGACCATGTCCAGGTCGGGCCAGTCCCGGGCGATCTCGAGGCCGACCGTGCCCTGGCCGGCGATGATGTGACGGTGGTCCGACGGCGGTATGACGGCGAGCCCTTCGGCCTTCGCGATCTCCTCGGCGCGCTCCTTGCGCTCGACCGACGTCGTGCCCTCGAAGACGATTTCGGCCCCGAGACGCTCGGCGCCGTCGCGCTTGATCTTCGGAGCGTTCACGGGCATGACGACCACCGCACGGATGCCGCGCAGCTTGCCGGCGAGCGCCACGGCCTGCGCCATGTTCCCCGACGAGTAGGTGATCACGCCGGGAGCGGCCTGCTCGTCGGAGAGCTGCGACACGAAGTTGTACGCGCCGCGAATCTTGAAGGAGCCGGTGCGCTGCAGGTTCTCGTACTTGACCCGGACCTGGGCATCGACCGCCTCGGAGACCGAGTCGGCGAGGATGAGCGGTGTCGGTATCGCGACCCCGGCGAGTCGGCGGGCCGCCGACTCGATCTCGGTCAGCCCGACCAACCCCTCACCCTGCATGACCTGGCTCAAGCCGGCTCTCCGCTCACTCCTGGTCTCCGCCCTCCGCGACCGGGGTCTCCTCGGCTTCGGCCTCACCCTCGGCGTCGACGGTCCCGTCGTCGCCCTCGGCTTCGATGCCATCCTCTTCGTCTTCGTCCTCGACGACCAGACGGGCGACGTCCACCACCGTGTCACCCTTGTCCAGGTTCATCAGCTTCACACCCTGGGTCGCCCGGCCGATCAGCGAAATCTCCCCGACTTTCTGTCGGTTCACCACGCCTTTGCGGGTGATGATCATCAGCTGCTCGTCCTCCTGCACCGACTTCACCGCGATCACCTGCCCCGTCTTGGCGGACGTCTTCAGGTTGATCACACCCGAACCTCCGCGATGCTGGAGGCGGTATGCGTCTACGTTGGTGCGTTTGCCCATGCCCTTCTCGGAGACCACGAGAAGGGTCGAGTCCGGTCGGACCACGACCATCCCGACGACGATGTCGTCGTCCTTCAGCCTGAGCCCGCGAACACCGCCCGCCGTACGTCCCATGGCCCGCACGTCGTCCTCGTTGAAGCGGATCGCCTTTCCACCCCGGCTGGCGAGAATGATCTCGTCGTGCCCCGAGGTGATCTGCACGTCGATGAGCTCGTCGTCTTCACGGATGTTGATGGCGTTCAGGCCCACGTTCCGCACGTTGCCGTAGGCAGACAGCTCGGTCTTCTTCACCACCCCGAGACGCGTCCCGAAGAGCAGGTACTGGTCCTCGCGGAACTCGCGCACGGGCACGACGCTGGCGATCTGCTCGTCGTCGGAGAGGTTCAACAAGTTGATGATCGGCTTGCCGCGCGACGTGCGTCCACCGACCGGCAGCTCCCACACCTTCTTCCAGTAGCACTGGCCCCGGCGGGTGAAGATCATGAGGTAGTCGTGCGTCGATGCGACGAACAGGTGCTCGACCCAGTCCTCCTCCTTCGTGTCCATCCCGCGAAGGCCGCGTCCACCGCGCCGCTGTGCGCGATACGTCGTGATGGGGAGGCGCTTCACGTAGCCCTGGTGGGACAGCGTCACCACCATGTCCTCCTCGACGATCAGGTCTTCCACGTCGAAGGAGCCCACGGCGTGCGTGATCTCGGTGCGACGCTCGTCGCCGTACTTGGCGGCGATTTCCTCGAGCTCGTCCTTGAGGATGCCCATGCGGACATCCTCCGATCCGAGGATACGGCGCAGCTCCTCGATGAGCGCGCGGACCTCCGTGAGCTCGTCCTCGAGCTTCTCGATCTCGAGCCCGGTGAGTCGCGCGAGCCGCATGTCGAGGATCGCCTTCGCCTGACGCTCCGACAGGTCGAAGGTGTCCCGCAGCGTCTGGTTCGCGGTCTCGGTGTCCGCCGAGCCACGGATGATCTTGATGATCTCGTCGATGTTGTCGACGGCGACCTTCAGACCCTCGAGGATGTGCTCCCGGTCGAGCGCCTTGGAGAGGTCGAATTCGCTCCGACGGACGATCACCTCGAGCCTGTGATCGATGAAGTGCTGCAGGATCTCGCGCAGCGCCATGATCTTCGGCTGTCCGTCCACGAGCGCCAGCAAAATCGTGCCGAACGTCGACTGCATCTGCGTGTGCTTGTAGAGCCGGTTCAGCACGATGTGCGGCACCGCGTCACGCTTCAGGTCGATCACGATGCGCATGCCGTCGCGGTCCGACTCGTCCCGCAGGTCGCGGATGTCGGTCAACTTCTTGTC
>JASFUR010000162.1:0-7341 GCA_050050215.1 Gemmatimonadota bacterium | reverse complement strand
AGCTCTTCGAGCCCGATGAACTCGAGATCGTAGACGTCTCCGCCTCCGCCCGTCTCCGTGCTGGTGATGATGAGATGCACCTCGGCGAGCGTCCGGTCGCGCACCCAGTTCACGAAGGAGATCTCCGTGCGGAAGTACTCCGAATCGCAACGGCGGGTGTTGCAGTCCAGGAAGACGTGGACCGCGTCGGCCCGGATTCCACTGCCGGCCTGCGCGGCGGCCGCCGCGGGTGCAAGGACCGCGAGCGCGGCGATGAGGGTGCGAACGGGCAGACGCATTGCGGCGAGGCGGGTTGGGAGGATCACGCACCTCGAAGCTACAACCACCTCCCGCGTGGTGGGGTCATCGCTCGGATCGGGCGCCGCGGCGCTACTCCGGCATCCGGAGCGAGACGTGGAGATGGTCTGCGGTCCCCACGTGCCGGAGCGTATGGAAGCCGAACGCCCGGAACGCCACCTGCACCACCCGGTTTCTGAGCGCCCAGCGACCGTTCGTCCTGAGGTCGAGCGCGTGCACGTACCCGTCCTCCTGCGCGAAGTGGAGCGACGCCTCATTGGTCGGTAGCCCCATGCGGCGGTACTCGTCGACCGTGCGTCCGGCGTCCGTGATGACGGCGGCCGGATCGGCGAGGACGAGCGCGCTCGAGGCGACGCGCAGGAGCGGATGCAGAGACCGATACTCGGACCGGACGTCACCGGACTTCACGTTGGCGCCGGCGACGAAGACGAGCGCGTAGAGGACATACGCGATCCCCACGCCCGCAGCCGCTCTCGTGAAGAGCTTCCTCGCTCGCCCGGTCACGCCGATCCACCGGCCGACGATCCAGGCATAGACTCCCAGCACGAGAGCCGTCGCCAGAGCCGCGAGCATCAACGAGGGCCAGGTCCCGAGCCCCCACCCCCGGTACGCGAAGACACCCCCGCGGAGGAGCACGACGAACGGCAAGACGCACACGGCCATCGCGATCGCGATCCACCGAATGAAAGAGAGGGCCGCGCTGCGAGCGCGACCCCCTCTTCGGTCGTCCTCCCCACCTCCCCCCCACGTTCGACCACGGAGCGACTCCGCCCATCCCTTCATCTCGGAGAGATCGATCCTCAGATCACTCATCTTCCTCCTCACATCGCCCGTCGTCTGTCACACCCTACGGGCGTCGGCGGCTGCGCGTTTCATCGGAGGCCCGTCACCGGGAACAGCGAGCGCGGAAGGTTGCCGGCCCCACGGTCCCACGGCTACATCACACTCTTCCAAGAAGTCGGGAGTTCAGCATGAACGCAGCGACAGGATTCCGTTCCGCTTCCGCCCTCCTCGCCTTCTCGGCCCTCCTGTGTGCCGGGTGCGCGGGGCCGCGCGACGGGCCGGACCGGGCTTCCGCGGCCACCGCCGACGCCTACGTGCCGGGATTCGGCGAGATCATGAGCTTTCAGCAGATGCGCCACATCAAGCTCTGGTTCGCCGGGCGCGCACGGAACTGGGACCTCGCCGCGTACGAGATCGACGAGCTCACGGAGGGGTTCGACGACGTCGTGGCGTACCACCCCACACTCGGTCACGCGCCCGTGGCGCCACGCGACATGGTCCCGCAGTTGGTCACGGATCCTCTGGACAGCCTGCGCGCGTCCGTGGAGCGAGGCGACGAGCCGGCATTCGGTCGAGCGTACGGCATGCTCACGCAGGCCTGCAACGACTGCCATCAGGCCATGGAGTTCGGCTTCAACGTCGTGCAGACGCCGACCTCGAACCCCTACACGAATCAGGTATTCGAGCGACCGTAGACCCGAGGGCCCTCAGCTCTCCAGGTACTGCCTGAAGAACTCCACCGTGCGCGGCCACGCCTGGTTCGTCGCGGCCATGTTCGCGCCTTCCTGCCCGTCCTGGGCGCGCAGGAAGCCGTGCCCGGCCCCGTCGTAGACCTCGGTCTCGTACATCTTGCCGAGCGCATCCATCGCTTCGCGCGCTCTGGGGATGGTAGCGTCCACGCGCTGGTCGGCGCCGCCGTAGAGGCCGAGTACCGGAGCCGTGATTCGGTCGTAGCCCTCCTCCGGAGAGGTGCCGTAGTAGACGACGGACGCGTCGAGCTCCGGCTGATGGACGGCATAGGCGAAGCTGCTCGTGCCGCCCCAGCAGTAGCCGACGATGCCGATGCGGTCCGTCGCGGCCGGAATCGTCAGCGCGTACGCGCGGACGGCATCGAGGCGCCGGTTGGTCTCCTCTCGGGACAGCGTCCGGACCGCCGCAACGGCCGCGTCACGATCGGCCATCGCCTCGGTACCGCCCCCGCCCGGGCCCATCCCCGACAGCAGGTCCGGGGCGAGCGCGATGAAGCCCTCGGCCGCGAACTGGTCGGCCACGGACCGGATCCAGTCGGTCAGCCCGAAGATCTCCATGGTCACGATCACGACGGGCGCGTTGTCCGAGCGCTCCGGATAGACCACCCAGGTCCTCACCGGCACGTCGCTGCCCGGCAGCGGAACGTCGACCCACTCTCCGTGACGCGGTGATGTGTTGAGTGCCTGTAGCGCGCCGGCCTCGGCAGGCGGGGGCGTGGGCGTCGAGCTCGTCGCCGCCGCGGAGGACTGAGCCATGTCGTCACCGGCTTGGTCGGCGCCTCCGCACGCGGCGACCACGACGAGGGAGAGCGACAGAACCAGGACGAGGATCGATGGATGTCGGTCGGGGCGTGTGTCAGTGCGCATGGGATCGTGCCTCCTGCCGGGGTGCGGGAACGTCGGATCATCTTCCTCCCGCTCCCGGGTCCCCGCAAGGCCGCGCGTCCCCGTCGCGGGCGAGACCGGGATGTGACCGTTCGGGCCGACGCGTGGTGTGTAGGGGGGCGAGCCACCTCCACGGCTCGCGCTCGAATCACGACAGGGGCGGATGATGGAGTCGATTCAATCGGTTCTGGAACGGAGGAAGAGAGACCTCGTCGAGGTCCTCATCTCCGGAACCGGCTTGAGCGTGCGAAGGGCGGAGCGCTTCGTGGACGTCGCGGGGATGGACCTCGTGGAGGCGCTCCTGTGGCGTAACGGCGCCGTGAAGCGGGAGCACCTGGCCGAGCCCGACAACGTGCGGGACATCCTCGGCAACATGGAAGCGAACCAGATCGCGCAGGACCTCGGGCTTCCTCAGGACGAGGTGTGGTCGGCCCTGAGAACGTTCGTCCCCCGCGCGCTCGAGATCGCGGACCGCTGCCTCCACGCCTGACCCCACCCGCTCTCAGGAGGGCTCGATCCGCGCCCTCCCCTGGGTGAGCTCCGCGAGAGCCTCCTCGAAGTCTTCGCGATCCGCGACGGGCACGCCCACCACGAACGTCACCTCGGCGGCGAAGTCTTCGCTGTCCACGGTGACGCCGCGCTCTTCGGCCAGGCGCTGGAAGCCCTCGACCTCGGCATAGCCGACGGTCACACGCAGACCGACGCGGTCGACCCTCTCGGCCCTCGGCATCGACTGGAGCGCCTGGTTCACCGAGCCCGAGTAGGCACGGGACAGACCGCCCGTTCCCAGCTTCACGCCGCCGAAGTAGCGCGTGCACACCGCGACGATCTCTCCGACGCCGCCGTGCAGCAGCGTGGTCAGCATGGGCCGCCCGGCCGTGCCGTGCGGCTCGCCGTCGTCACTCATGCCGATCTGCGCAGTGTCGCCCGGGGGCCCGGCCACGAAGGCCCAGCAGTTGTGCGTGGCGTCCGGGAACTCTTCACGGATGCGGGCCACGAAGGCATGCGCGGCGTCGGCGTCGGGAGCGCGGGCCGTCGTCGTGATGAACCGGCTGCGCTGGATCGTCTGCTCGACCCGGTGCACGCCGGCCGGTACCGCATAGCGCGACGCGTCGGCCATGGCGTTCCCGTCCGTCAGCGCAGCGACTCGGGCCGCCGCTCCCCGTCGATCGCTCGCCCGAGCTCGACCGTGATGTCGGCGAGCGCCTCCACGTCCTCGAGCGCCGTCCGGAAGTTCACGATGCACATTCGCAACGCGTACGTGCCCTCCAGGAGCGCGTTCGAAACGAACGCACGGCCACCCTTCTCCATGCGATCCTGCACTGCCTCGTTCAGCTCGTTCAGATAGTCCGAGACCTCGTTCTCGGAGATCCGCTCGGCGAGATCGTCGGGGACGAACCGATACGTGGTGATGCTCAGCGAGTGCGTGAAGGCCTCGAGCTCGGGGTGCTCCATGGCGATTCCGTGGAAGCGGCGCGCGAGCTCGATGTCCTCGTCGATCATGCGCTGGTAGCCTCCGCGCCCGACCTGGCGGAGCTGGAGCCAGACCTTCAGGGCCCGGAATCCCCGCGAGTTCTGAATTCCGTGCTCGAAGTAGTTCTGCACCTCGTCGCTGAAGTGGTAGTACTCCGGCCGGTACGAGAAGGCGTCGAGCAGCGCCTGGGGGTCGCGGACCAGCGTGCAGCCGACTTCCAGGGGCGCGTAGAGCCATTTGTGCGGATCGAGCGCCACCGAATCGGCGAGCGCGAGGCCACGCAGCTCGGGCGGTGCCTTGCTTGCCGCGGCCGCGAACGCCCCGTACGCCCCATCCACGTGGAGCCAGGTGCGGTACTCGTCGCAGAGCTCGCGCAGCTCGGGCAGCGGGTCCACTACCCCCGTGCCGACCGAGCCACCCGTGCCCACGACCATCATCGGCACGGCTTTCGACTCCAGGTCGGCCTCGATCTGGGCGCGCAGCGCCCGCAGGTCGATACGCCCTTCACCGTCGGTGTCGACCCACCGGATCGAGTCGGCGCCGAGACCGGACAGGTCGGCGGCCTTCTGGATCCAGGTGTGCATGCCCTTCGAGCCGTAGACGCGCAGATCCCGGCCGCCGCTCTTTGCCCGCATGCCGTGCTCGCGCACGTTCCAGCTGGCCCGCGCGGCTCGCGCCGCCCAGAAGCCGAGCATGTTGGCCATGTTGCCGCCGCTGACCAGAACGCCGTCGCCGTCCCGGGGGAAGCCCACCAGATCGGCGATCCACCGCACGGCCTGCTCCTCCATCTCCGTGGCCATCGGGCCGAGCGTCCAGCTCCCCACGTTGGGGTTGACGGCCGCCGCCAGCAGATCGCCCAGCATCCCGATCGGCGCCGCGCCGGCGGTGATGTAGCCGAAAAAGCGCGGGTGCCCGTTGTAGAGCGAGTGGTCGAGCAGGAGCTCCGTGGCCTGACGCACTACCACGTCGGCGTCGGTGCCCTCGTCCGGCAACGGCGCGTCGGCGTCCAGCAGCTTCCGGATCGTCGGGGCGTCCTCGCCGGACGTCAGCGGACGCTCCCTCATGGAGGCCAGCAGGCCGGCGATGTCGTCGACCAGCTTGTGTCCGATCTCCCGGAAGTCGTCCGGGTCGAGCTCGATCGGGGTGCGCCTCCCTCGGAGTCCCTGGTCGGCGTCGCTCACCTCAGCGGATCCCCTCGAAGACGTCCCGCTCACGGGTCCGTCCTCCGTTGACCAGGCTGAACACCCGGTAGAACTCCTGCGGACCCCACAGCGCCCGATGGTCCTCGGGCGTGAGCTCGGTCAGAGGGCCGTACTGCGCCATCTGCGTCCTGTGACATTGCACGGCCTTCCATACGGTCTCCCAATGATCGTGGGCGTCGGTCGTCGTGGTCACGGACCAATCCGGCCACGCGACCGACATGCGAACGTCTCCGTCCACGGTCGACTTGAGGACCTTGAACGTGTCGATGTAGTGCTCCCAGACGCGCTCGGTCCACGCCACGTAATACAGCTTCCGGACCTGGTGAGGCTCACGGTCGGGTCCGGCGACCGCACCCGGAGCCGCCGCCTGGACGATACCGCCGAGCGCGAGCTGGCTGATGGCAATGTGGTCCGGATGCCCATAGGCGCCGTAGGGATCGAACGTGAGCACGACGTGGGGGCGGAGCTCCCGGATGTGTGCCGCGATGCGCCCAGTCGCCTCGTCCGGGTCCGCCTGATCCACCTCGCCGTCCAGGTAGTCCAGGAACCGCAGATGCCTCACGCCCAGGGTGTCGCAGGCGGCCCGCAGCTCAGCCTCCCGGATGCGCCCGAGCTCCTCCGGCCCCGGGTGCGGCTCGGAGCCGTCACCGTACCGTCCGCCCTCGCCGCGCGTGGCGGACACCACGGACACCTCGACTCCCTCGGCCGCATAGCGCGCCAGCGTGCCCCCGAAGCCGAGCGACTCATCGTCCGGGTGCGCGGTCACGCACATGAGGCGCAGGGTCGCGGGGTCGGTCATCTTCGTGCCATCCGGTCGAGAAACTCCCGCTCGGATTGGGTGAGGCTCTTGGCCCCATCCTGCTCCACCTTGTCGAGGAGACGGATCACCTCGCCGCGATTAAGCTCGTGGAGCGAGTCCACCGAGATGCCCTTCCACCGCGCGAGGGCCGTGCGATCACCGACCAGGCCCCCGCCGGAAGGCTCCACCCTCATCTGCTTCTGGAAGCTCCGCTTGGCCGCGCCGATGTGCCATTCCCACCAGCGCAGGAACAGGTAGCCGGCGACCAGTCCCCCGAGGTGCGCGAAGTGCGCCGTGCGGGAGCCGGTGGCCGGGTTGAACCCGAAATAGAGGGAGGCGAACAGCGCCAGCAGCACGAGCATCCACGCCTCGACGGGGAGGACGAACCAGATGTAGATCCTCATGCGCGGCCAATACCGCGCGAAGCCCACCATCACGCCGTAGATCGCTGCCGAAGCCCCGACGACTGCGGCCTGACGCGCGAGCACGAAGCTGAACGCCGCGCCGCCGAGCCCCGAGGCGAAGTAGAGCAGGAGGAATCCCTTCCCGCCCAGACGCGCCTCCAAGCGCGGCCCGAAGAAGAACAGCACCAGCATGTTGAAGAGCAGATGCGTGGTGCCGGCGTGCAGAAACATGTAGGTGACCGCCGTGAACGCCATCCACGGAAAGGCGATGATGCGCGGCGGATAGAGGGCCAAGAGGTCCATCATCGCCGGGTTCGACGACGTGATGAAGAACACCACCACGTTGGTGATGAGAAGCCGCAGGGTCCAAGGCGTCATCGGAAACATGTGGAAGCCTTACCCCGCGGCGACCGCGAAGTGTTTCATACGAAAAACCGCCCCGGCCTGCGCAGGCCGGGGCGGTCGATATCGTCAGGGGATCCGGCGACCTCACCAGAGGTCGTCGTCCTCCTCGTCGTCCCAATCTTCCTCGTCGTCCTCGTCATCGTCCTCCTCGTCGTCGAGGTCGTCGTCTTCGACGTCGTCCTCGTCATCCCAATCGTCGTCGTCGTCCCAGTCCTCGTCGTCGTCGTCACCTCGGACGGAGAGGACGTCGGTTCCGAGGATCTCGTCCTCTTCATACCAGTCCGAAGGGCTCATTTCGATGTCTCCCAAGGCAGGCTCGCCCCGTTGGACGCAATCGACCCGT
>JASFUR010000161.1:0-7351 GCA_050050215.1 Gemmatimonadota bacterium | reverse complement strand
CACCAGCTCCGCCTCGAAGCCGGGAGTGGGCTCGTCCGCGGCGACCCGGCGGACGGCGCTGCCCTGCTCGCCGAGCCGACCCAGGGCGACGCCGTGGGCGCGCTCCAGTCGCAGGAGGAGCGCGTGCGTCTCCGGGTACTCCCGCTCGAGGACCGCGGCGTGCGGCCACAGCTGCGCCCGTGTCTGGGCGTGCCCCCCCGCCGGAAGAAGGGCGGCGACGGTGCCCAGGACGAGGAGGGATCGTGCGTCCGCGATCATGGTCTGGCCTTCAGGAGGTCCCGGATCTCGGTCAGCAGTCGCTCCTCGGCCGGCGGCTCCGGGGGCGGAGGGGGTGGGGCGGCTTCCTCGGCTCGCTTCAGCTTGTTGAAGCTTCGGACGAGCAGGAACACCGCGAACGCGACGATGACGAACGAGATGGCCGCGTTGACGAAGACGCCGTAGTTGATGGTGACCGCGCCCGCGGCCTGCGCGTCCGCCAGCGTGGCGTACGGACCCGCGACCTCACCGGGCTCGAGGGTGACGAAGAGGTTGGTGAAGTCGACGCCGCCGATGAGCATCCCGACGGGTGGCATGATCACGTCCTTGACCAGTGATTGCACCACCGTACCGAAGGCAGCACCGACGATGATGCCGACAGCCATGTCCAGCACGTTGCCTTTGACCGCGAACTCCTTGAACTCCTTCAGCACCACTCACCTCCAACCGGGTTTGACGAGGCTCCATGTAGTGCGGCAGTGTAGCTGGCCCTGGAGCGCTTGGGACAGCGGTGACCCACTCAACCATCGGAGACACCATGTCGATTTTCTCGAGGACACGTACGCCCTCGCTGCTCGCCGTGGCCGCGGCGCTCTCCGTCGCCGCGTGCGGCGGCGTGGACGCGGGAGACACCGGCGAGATGGCCTCCGCCGAGTCCGATACGCTCCACCCGAGCGGGCTCCCCAACCCCTACATGGTCCACCGGAACTGGGGCGACCTGCCTGCGGGCCGGGAGTGGGGCCGCGTGAGCGGCGTCTACGTGGACCCGACGGGGCAGACGATCTGGGCGTTCGAGCGGTGCGGCGGGGACAACTGCGTCACGTCGCACGTACCGACCGTGCTCCGCTTCTCTCCCGACGGGACGCTGCTGACCAGCTTTGGTGCGGACATGTTCGTGCGCCCCCACGGGATGTACGTGGACGACGAGGGCAACGTCTGGGTGACCGACGGGCGGGCCGCCCGCGAGGCCGAGCTCGAGGAGGCGCCGGACGCCGCCAACAAGGGCAACCAGGTGGTGAAGTTCAGCCCCGACGGCGAGGTCCTGATGGTGCTGGGCACGCCCGGCACGACGGGCGATCCGCCGGAGGCGCTCAACCAGCCCAACGACGTGATCGTCGCGCCGAGCGGGGAGATCCTGGTGGCCGAGGGTCATTCCTACAACGGCCCGCACGCGCGTATCTCGCGCTTCGCGCCGGACGGCACGTACCTCGGGAGCTTCGGCGAGTTCGGCGACGGCCCCGGTCAGTTCATCGTCCCGCACGGGATGGCGTTCGACTCGCAGGGGAGGCTCTTCGTCGCGACCCGGGGCACGAACCGCATCGACATCTTCAGCCCCGACTACGAGTACATCGAGTCGTGGTACCAGTTCGGCCGACCGAACGACGTCTTCATCGACGACGACGACACGATGTACGTGCTCGACTCCGAGTCCGGCGACGAGCGCAATCCCGGGTACAGGCGCGGCATCTACATCGGAAGCGCGCGCGACGGCTCTCTCAGCGCGTGGGTCCCGCCCCACGAGGGCCGCCCGCCGTACGGCACCATCGGTGAGGGCATCACGGTGGATGCGGACGGCAACATCTACGTCGGCGAGGTGTCGATCGACGGCATGACGATGTTCATGCCGCGCTCGTAGGTCGTTCCGACACGAGAATAGAGGCCCGCCCGCCGATTCTCCGGCGGCCGGGCCTCGTCACATCGGACGTCCTGCCGGTCGCTACTGCTGCGGCAGCCTCAGAGCCGCGAGCGACGTGGGAATCCCGTTGCCCGAGATCGGCAGAACGATGTACTGAACGCCGTCGTGGAGATACGTCATCGGCGCGGTGCTGACCGGCGCCGGAATATCTACCTGACCGATGCGCTCCCCGCTCGTCTTGTCATGCGCGTACCAGACCGCGCGGCCGCCACGCCCCTCGGCGTACATCAGCAGGCTCTTCGTCACGAGTACCGTGGCGTTGCCCTGGAAGCCGGTGTTGGGCAGATCGACGCCCTCGAGCAATGGGTTCTCGGCGATGCGGTCGGGCGTTTCGCCGTTGGGGATCCACCACAGGTGCTCGCCCGTGTTCATGTCGATCGCCGTGATGCGGCCGTACGGCGGCTTGAAGATCGGGAGGCCGCCCTCGAGGTTGGCGAAGCCACCGCCACCCCCGGACGAGTAGTCGACCACGGTGGACCCGATGCCGTCCGGGCCTCCTTCGTCCCGCTCGGACGCCGGGGCGAGGCGGCCGCCTGAGCATGCCTTCCGCGACTGCACATACATAATGTTCGTCTCGGGATCCATGACGGGGCCACCGGGGATGTTCGTGCCCCCCGTCGCGCTCGGGCACTGGGCCGCCGCGCGATACCCGTTCGGGTCCTCGTCGTGGACGTACGGCGTGAAGATCGGTCCGAGCTTGATGTCGGAGACGTTCTCGAGCGCCATCTCCCTGAGCTCGGGCGTGAAGTCGATGAGGTCGTCGACCGTCAGACCCTGCATCTCGACCGGAGCCGGCCTGGTCGGGAACGGCTGCGTCGGGGAGTACCACTCGCCGGGGACATCGCCCTGAGGCACGGGTCGCTCGATGATCGGCCAGATGGGCTCGCCCGTCTCCCGGTTGAACGCGTAGATGAACGTCTGCTTCGACGCCTGAATGACCGCCGGGACGTCGCGTCCGTCCACGGTCAGGTCGGCGAGGATGGGGGACACCGGGAAGTCCCAATCCCAGATGTCGTGATGGATGGCCTGGAAGTGCCAGCGACGCTCCCCCGTGCGAATGTCGACCGCGACCAGGCTGTTGCCGAAGAGGTTCGCGCCCGGCCGGAAGCCGCCGAAGTAGTCGTTCGTGGGCGCATCGGTCGGGAGATACACGAGGTTGAGATCCGGGTCCGCCGACAGCGGGGCCCAGACGTTCACGTTGCCGACGTACTGCCAGGCGTCGTTCTCCCACGTGTCGTTCCCGAACTCGCCCTCCCTCGGGATCGTGTGGAAGGTCCAGAGGTGCTCGCCGGTGCGCGCGTCGAAGGCCTGCACGTCACCGGGTACGTTCTCGATGCGGGTCTGGCCGCCTCCGCCCGGGTGGGCCGAGTTGCCCACGATGATGACACCGTTCACCAGGAGCGGCGCGGACGACGTCGTGATGGCGCCGACTCGCCGGTCGATGCCCGTCTCCACGTCGTAGGGGTGCCCGAGCGTGGCCAGCATGTCCACGACGCCCGTCTCGGGGAACCCGTCGATGGGGATGTGTCCGCCGAAGTCCTCGAGGGGCTGGCCGGTCTTGGCATCGATCGCGTGCAGGAAGAAGCCCGGAGTGACGAGATAGAGCACGCCCCGGCCGTCGACCTCGGCATAAGCGACCCCGCGGCCGTAGTTCTTTCGGGGTGACTCCTCCCAGCGCGTGGTGTTCGGCTCGCGGTACGTCCAGAGCGTCTCACCGGTCGCCGGGTCGACGGCTACCAGGGTGCGCCGCTGGCCCGCCAACGTGTAGAGAATGCCGTCGGCGTAGATCGGAGTGTTCCGCTGGATGAAATCGGGCTGCGGTCCGAAGTTGTCGCCCCGCCAAACCCACGCGACCGTGAGGTTCTCGAAGTTCTCGGCGTTGATCTGGTCGAGAGGGGAGTAGCGCGTGCTGCGCAGATCGGCGCCCCAGTAGCGCCATTCGCCGTACGGGTTGCCCCAGTCCTCCTGTGCGGAAGCCGACGCGGCCATCCCTGCGGCGAGGAGGAGTCCGAGGGCGGCCACGACTCCCGTCGGCCGTCGGAACAGTCTCGAAGCGCTCATACTGTTTCCACTGTTTGAGAGGGTCAGCGGTTTCGCGGCCCGCAACGTATGACCCGTCGCCGGAAACGGACAGCCTGGCCGGGCAGGGTATCCCCGGGGATGCCGTACAAGGGTGCCCCGCAATCTCCTACCTCAGCGAGTGGGATTCACCCGACGGGCGGGCCGTGAGACAATTTGTACCGTTCTTCAGGACGAATTCAGGGGCCGATGGGTCCGGATCTCGTCCTCAGGGTGCTTATCAGGGAGGACGTCATGAAGGGGTTTGGAGGCTTTCTGCTGGTGGTCGGCGTCGCCGCGCTGAGCGCATGCGGCGTTCCCATCCAGTCGGGTGCGCATTTCAGCGACAGTTGGGCGCCCGATCGGCAGACCACCTTCGCGTGGCGGGACGAGGCGGATCGCACGATGGGCGACTCCCGGCTGGCTGGAAACCGCTACTTCCACCAGAAGCTCCACGAGGCCGTGGAGTGGGAGCTGGCCCTGAGGGGCATTCGATACGACGAGTCCGCCCCGGACCTCGTGATCCACCATCACCTTTCGCTGTCCGATCACGTGTACGAGGCCGAGGTGGTGGACGACTCGGGGGCGACCGTCACGGAGACCCAGGTCTACGAAGGCGGGTCGCTCGTGCTCCACATCGTGGATGCACAGACCCATGACGACGTGTGGGTGGCGTGGGGGCAGGCCAACGTCGAGCCTGCGTTCAACAGCCCGCACGCCATGGAGCGGTGGGTCTACGACCTCGTGGGCCAGATGTTCAGCGAGTGGCCGGTCGGTTCGAGGTAGGCAGGTAACTCTCCCGGGGGCCCGGGTCGGGCCCCCGCGCGGGACCCCGCAACTCAGCGTCCCGACAGCGCTCGGGCGCGGTCCCACACCGCGTCGAACATCTCCTCGGTCAGCGTGCCGGTGAACGTGTTCTGCTGACTCGGGTGGTACGACGCCAGCACGGTCGGTCCGTCGTCCAGGCCGACCTCGACGGCGTGTCCGAAGCGGGGTCGCGGCACCGGGACCGGAAGTCCCCGGTCGCCGAGGATGCGGAGTGTCTGGTTGTAGGCGAAGCCGCCCAGGGTCACGATGACGCGCGTGCCCGGGAGCAGGTCCATCTCCCGCTCGAGGAAGGGGCGGCAGGCGTCACGCTCGGCCGGTGTCGGTTTGTTGGCCGGAGGCGCGCACCGGACCGCCGCCGTGATCAGGACGCCGTGCAGCCGGAGCCCGTCGCCGCGCGCCGTGGACGTCGGCTGGCTCGCCAAGCCGGCGCGGTGGAGCGCGCGGTACAGCCAGTCACCCGAGCGATCGCCCGTGAACATGCGCCCCGTGCGATTCGCCCCGTGGGCCGCGGGCGCGAGCCCGACGACGAGGATCGTGGCGGTCGGATCTCCGAACGCCGGGACGGGCCTTCCCCAGTACTCTTCGTCCTTGAAGGACGCGCGCTTCTCCCGGGCGACGCGCTCGCGCCACTCGACCAGGCGCGGGCAGCGCCGGCATGCGACCACCTCGGCCTCCACGGCGTCGAGCTCCGATCGGGTCATTCCCGGCCACTCTCCTCCCAGGCCGAAAGCCAGAGCACCGCGAGCATGTGGGCTCCCTCGGCGAGGCGGCTGGCGGTGAAGTCCACGGTTTCGGAACGTGCGGGGCCGTCGGGATCGAAGCCGATGTCCCGGTCGAGCCGATACAGCTCCCCCACCATTGAACGGGTCTCGCGCAGGTAGGCGAACGCCGCAGCGCGCACGTCGCCGGACAGGGGGCTGGGAGGACGGACTAGGTCGTCGACCGCTCGCTGCGTCACGTGTCGATCCACGAATTCCGTCTCGAAGCGCCCGTGGAGAGTCCGGTCGAGGGTGAAGCCCTCGGGGTTGGGCTCATCGGTCGCCCAGCCGTTGTAGTGGATCGTCGTATGCAGCGGCTGCGAGCCGTCGGTCACGAAGTGGCCGAGGATCCCGGCGTCGTCGATGATGCGCGCCTCGATCCACGAGCGGCGCCGCGGGTTGGACTCGCGGCGCCACAGCTCCCACTCCGTGACGAGGCGCTGGTATCGCTCCACGATCGCGAAGGGCAAGAAGCCGGCCCGCTGGTCCGGGCGGTCGACGCCTGCCACCTGAAGTGCCGCGATGTAGCCATAGCGATTCGGGGCCTGGAGCGCCTCGTCCGGGACGTTCTCGAAGTTCACGTAGTGGTCGGGAGCCCAGGCGGCCCGCATCTCGGGGCGGCCGTCGGTCCTCCAGCGGTCGGGCTCCGGGTTCAGGTAGACGAGCCGGTCGGCCGCAGCACGGAAGAAGCCCGGCATCCCGGGCGGCAGGACGGAGGTGGCGGCGCGCGCCGCCATCTCGTGTCCGTGGGTGCCCCAGCGAGGCAGTTCGGGGAGCTCCGTACCGGAGCGGTGGGGTGGGGCGGGGTCTGGGAGAGGGTGCGGACCGTGGATCGGGACGGCGCCCAGGGTCAGGGCCGAGACGACCACGAGGCTCGTTCGGAAAGTGCGCATGGGGTTCGGTGCTCGCGCGACGGGTGACGGAACCATGAAAGGTGGTGATCTGCAAGGCCACACTTGGTAACATTCCTCACATGAGCAACGACGAGCCCAAATGGACCGAGTCCTGACCGCCGACGCGGTCCACGGATCGCGCGGGCCTCTGCTCGGGCGCTCCGCGGTGATCACCGGAGGCGGCCGCGGCATCGGCGCGGCCACGGCCATCGCGCTGGCCCGGGCCGGGGCACGGGTCGCGCTGGCCGCGAGGAACGAGGCCCAGGTCGTCGAGGTCGCGGCGCACATGCGCGAGGAGGGCCTCGAGGGCTTCGCTTTCCGCTGCGACGTGACGGATCCACGACAGGTGAGGGACCTCGCGCTGTCGGCGCGGGAGGCGATGGGGCAGGTCGACATCGTGGTGAACAACGCGTCGACGGCAACGTCGAATCGCCTCGGCCGGGTCACGATGGCCGAATGGGAGCACATTCTCGCCGTGAACGCGACCGGGACGTTTCTCGTCACGCAGGCGGTATTCGACGGCATGGTGGAGCGCGGCTGGGGCAGGGTGGTGAACGTGTCCTCCCTCGCCGGCCTGCAGGGTGACCGGTACATCTCGGCGTACGTCGCCGCGGAGCACGCGGTCGTCGGCTTCACGAGGGCGGTCGCGGCAGAGGCCGCGGGCACGGGAGTCACCGTGAACGCCGTCTGTCCAGGGTATGTGGACACGCCGCTCACCGACGAGACCATCGCCCGCATCATGAACCTGACGGGCAAGTCGTGGAAGGAGGCCCTGAAGGCGGTGCTCGACCAGGCGGGTCAGCCGCGACTCATCCGTGCCCCCGAGGTGGCCGATGCGATCGTGGACCTCTGCCTCGACGAGA
>JASFUR010000160.1:0-7352 GCA_050050215.1 Gemmatimonadota bacterium | reverse complement strand
CGTCGCGTCGGCGGACATGCCGGCCAGGACCCCGGAGCGGCGGCGCCCGTCGGAATCGAGCGAAGCGTCCAAACGCAGTGGACCTTCGAGAGTCCCGGGGGTGTCCCGCGAGCTCGGCGGGATCCGGGTGATGGAAGCGTTCGCCCGGACCAGGTCGTCGGCTGCCCATCCGTCCAGCGTGGCGTGGATACGGGCGCTCAGGAGTGCGGCTTCGGCCGCGCGGTCGGCCGAGCGCGCTTCGACGGTGGCCTCGGCGACCAGCGTGGAGTCGTGCGCGCGTAGGAGCCTCGCGTCGAGCCGCAGCTTCGGCAGCTGCAACAGGACGGACGGCACCGGGAAGGGAGCGTAGCGAATATCGAGCTCTTCGCCGTGCAGCTGCAGATCCGTCCGCCCCTCGTCCGACTCGTCGGGCTGGAGCGCCACGCGGCCTCCACCTCTCACCCGGCCGTTGTTCGAATCGAAGCTCAGTCCGTCGAGCTCGAGGATTCCGTCCGCGATGCTTCCGGCGAGAGCGAGTCGACCGACGAGGGGCCGGGGCTTCCCGACCGGGTTCTTCTCTATCCGCTCCGGCCCGTCGTGCGCCGCGACATCGGGACGCTTCGTGCGGACGACCACGTCGAGAACCAGCGAGTCGAGGGTCGCGTCGAGTCCGGCGTCCACCCACTGCGCTCGCCCCCGCAGCGCCACGTCATCCGCATGGTAGGTGCCGTTCGGCAACTCCGCGTGCACGTCGCCCTGCGAGACGTCGACGTTGTCCACCCACAGGGTCCAACCTCCCGGGAACGGGCCGGCGGCGAGCCGCTCGATGGCGTTGTCCGGGGCCGCGTGCTCGCCTGCCGACGCTTCCGCCGGCGCCGCCGATCCCTCGGTGTCGGAGGAGGTCCGAGCGACCCGGACGTCCGCCTGTGGCTCAGCGATCCGGACGTGGGAGAGGCGAATGTCGCGATGAAGGAGGGGCAGGAGGGCGTAGCGCACGCTGACCTCGGCCGCGCTCACCCGTATCCCCGGCCCTCGAGCGGAGACATCCGTGAGCCGGATCACCGACGTCCAGTCGCCGTCCGCCCGCGCGGCTCGCACGCTCCACCCTTCCGGTGCGAGGCGCTCGAGCGCCCACGGCAACAGCGTCCGCATGCCGAGGCCCTGCGACGCGACGAGCCAGAGGAGGCCCGCCAGAACCACGACGTCGACCGTCCACCGCACGGCTCGCGCCGCAGTGTACGCGCCCATGCGTCGCCACACAGAGGCATCGCCGCTCGTCGGGGCGACCTCGGGCTGGGGCGCGTCGCTGTCGGGCATACCGGTTGGACATACTCCTCGCGGGGGATGGCGTGTGACGCCTCTCGAGAGCGCAAGATCGGGACCAGCCCCGACTTCTGGGGCCGATGCGCGTCGAATCGACCACGGAGCGTTTCAATCTCCGCAGGGTTGAAACGGCATCCGTCCCATCCGACGTCCTCCCGTTGGGGATGAGCTGCCCGGAACGGTGCTTGCAGAGTTGCTCGACAAGCTGCCGCGTCGGCGCGACCCGACGTGTGCAGGTAGCCTTCCCAGGAGTCAAAATGCTCAGACCCATCCCCGACCTTCCTGCCGGGATCATCGGAGTGGCCGGTGAGGGTCGGGTGACCGGGGCCGACTACCGCGAGACGTGGCGGCCGCTCCTGGCGCGAGCAAGGCGGGAGGGGCGGCGCCTGCGAGTCCTGTACCGTCTCGGGCCGGACTTCGACGGCTTCACGGGCGGTCCGCTGTGGGAAGATCTGCGCCTCGGCTTCGAGTATCTCCACGACTTCGAGCGCTGCGCCGTCGTGAGCGACCGGGAGCCCCTCCGCATCGCTTCCGAGCTCGCGGGCGTCATGGTCCCCTGCCGGGTGCGGGCCTTCGAGGGGGACGAAGAAGCGGAAGCGATGGAATGGCTGACGTCCTCCGCAGGCGGCGAGAGTCTGTCGTTCCGACTCCTGCCCGAGTGTGGGGTGCTGCTTCTGGAGCCGAATGGGAGCACGACGCGCGAAGACGTCGAGTCGGTGCAGGAAGCCCTGGATTCTTGGGCGGACGAGGACGGAAGGATCGACGCGCTGGTGATCGCGGCCGCCGACCCGTCCATCTGGCGAAGCCCGGCCTCGGTCCTACGGCACTGGCAGCTCCTTCGCGACGACGGCCCACGTCTGAAGCGGGTGGCCGTAGTGGCCGAGGGTGCCGGCGGAGACCTCATGTCGGCGATCGGCGACGCCTTCACCTCCGCCGACCTGAGGCGGTTCGAGCCCGGACGACGGGCGGAGGCCATCTCGTGGGCCGCCCGCGGCACGCCCTCGATCCCGGACCCGGCACCTGCCCGTTGACCGACTCGACTCGGAGGCAGAGACCGGGCGAGGCGATCGGAGGCACCGGTGGCGGCCGCTTGCGACCCCCTGCGAGTGCAACCACGTTCCGCTTCCCGGCATCGAATGCTGTGACTCGGGCCACATTCCCACTGGATCGTTGATGTCACCGAATCCGCCGACCACCGTCGAGTCACCGACCGCGTGCGTGGCGGTGGACGTCGACCGGGTTCTGGAGCGGTGGGTCTCCTCGGTTCGGGATCACGCCTCCCGCCCCCGATCCGTCGAGCTGATCGACACGTACCAGGAGCTCGGTCGCGTCGTCCTCGAGCGGGCTGTTCCGAGGATCGATGCCGATCTCGACGAGGAAGCCGCACGTCACCGCGCGAGAGCGATCACGGGGGTGGCGGCTGCGGTCCGTCGCGAGGAGCTGACCATCGCGGACGCGCTCGGCGACCTCCAGCAGCTGGTTCCCGCGTTCCTGGCCCAGGCCGGAGGCGGAGACGACAAGGCCGCGCTCCAATGCACGGTCCGCCTCTGCGCTGCGCTAGACCCTGCACAGCTGCGAATCGTGAGGGTGGTCGAGGCGGCCGCCCACAGGGCCAGGAGGGAGCATCGCGCCGCGCTCGCCGCTTTGACCGACCAGCTCTCGCACGAGCTCCAGAACCGTCTGGGGGCGGCGCGCACCGCCAGTCAAATGCTACTCCCCAGCGGCGTCGAGCTCGGAGAGATCGACCTGACGCGAGTGGGAGAGCTGGTGCAGACGAGCGTCGAGGCCGCGCTCCGGACGGTCGACGACGTCAAGGAGCTGGTCGCGAGTCGGGGCGAGCATGAGCGGCGCGAGCTGCGTCGTGTGCCTCTGCCGCGACTGGTGCGGTCGGTCATCGACGACTTGAGCCCGCCGGCCTTCGAGGTGGGCGTCGACGTCTCTACGGACGGCTCCATCGTGGACTGCCAGGTGGATGCCGGCCGGTTCCGACTGATCGTCTTCAATCTGATCGGGAACGGCATCAAGTACCGCGATCGAGCGAAGCGTGACTCGTGGGTCCGCGTCGCCTCGGAGAGCCTGGAGACCGGCGAGGTCCGCCTCGTCGTCTCCGACAACGGCGTCGGGATCTCGGCGGAGCACATCGAAGACATCTTCATGCCCCACGCCCGTGGGGCGGGCACGGGCGACGTCCCCGGTACAGGGCTCGGGCTCGCGATCGTCCACGAGGCCGTCGAGCAGATCGGCGGTCTCATCGAGGTCGAGTCGGAAGTCGGTGAGGGCACGACCTTCACCGTGACGTTCCATCCGGTGGAGCCGGACGGAAGCGCCTGAGCAGGAACGGGACCTCGAGTCGGATTGGTTGGCGGCCCCACGCGCGGCCGCCCGCGGGAGCCTAGCGGATCGCCTGCAGGACCGCCTCCAGGAACTCCATGGGCACCAAGGGCTTGCTGAGCACGGTGACGAATCGGCGACTCTTCACGGCCGCATCACGCAGCGAAGACGAGTCCGAGGTGATGGCCACGATGGGCACGTGCGGCAGGCTGGGCGTGGCGGCCAGCTCCTTGGCCAGCTGGATGCCCGACAGCCCCGGCATCCGTAGATCGGTGACGACCACGTCCGGGATCGTCCGCCTGGCGAGTTGAAGACCCGAGGGGCCGTCTGCAGCGGTCAGCACCTCCCAGCCGGCGGACTCGAGCAGGACCGTGAGGATGCCCCTCACGGCCTCGTCGTCCTCGACGAGGACCAATTGTCCTTGAGCCGATCTGTTCTTCGTCGTGTCACTCACTCTATCTGGCCTACGCAAAGAAAGTGCCGTAGCGGGTGTGGCTCATAAGTCGTGCTTTCGTCGCCGCCGCCACAGTGTGGTCGTCGAGATGCCGAGGACCTTGGCCGCTTCCTTTCCCGAGGCCGTCGCGTCGAGGACTCCCTGGATGTGGCGCTTCTCGGCCTCGTCGAGCGTGATGAGCGGTGTATCGCCCGACACCGGACCCAGGCCGGCGTCCTCGGGCGGTAGCGCACTCGCGCCGATCTGCGTTCCTTCACTGAGGATCACGGCGCGCTCGACCGCGTTCTGAAGCTCCCGGATGTTCCCGGGCCAGGTCCGGCTCGCGAGCGTCGCCTTGGCCTTGTCGGTGAGCCGCGCCCCGGGGCGTCCGTACCGCGCTCCGAAGAAATCGGCGAAGCCCTCCGCAAGGGGAATGATGTCCTCCGGTCTCTCCCTGAGGGGCGGCACTTCGATTTCGATGACGCGAATCCTGAAATAGAGATCCTCGCGAAATTCCTCGGCTTCCACGGCTCTCTCGAGGTCTCGGTTCGTGGCGACGATCATGCGGACGTCCGCCGTCTGCGTCTTGTCGCCTCCGACTCGCTCGTACGTCCGATCCTGGAGGAAGCGCAGGAGCTTCGGCTGCAGCTCGATGGGCATGGCTCCGATCTCGTCCAGGAAGACCGTGCCACCATCGCTCTGCGCGACGCGTCCGGATCGACTTCTGACGGCCCCGGTGAAGGCTCCCTTCACGTGTCCGAAGAGCTCGCTTTCGAGCAGCTCGCGCCCGAGCGTCGGCGTGCTTACGACGGAGAAGGGGCGATTGCTTCGTGCGCTCCAGTCGTGGACGGCCCGGGCGAGCACGCCCTTTCCGGTCCCGCTCTCCCCCCGGATGAGGATCGTCGCGTCGCTCTCGGCGGCGCGGCGAGCCATCGACTGCACCTTGCGCATCTGCCGGTTCTCGGTGCGGAGACGCGGCGGAGGCGCGGAGCGCTCGAGGTCCTCCTGCAGACGCTCGATTCCGCGCTCGAGGTCGCGTCGTTCCGCGATCTGACGCGTCATCGCGCGCAGCTTGGGCGGAGATACCGGCTTCTCCAGGTAGTCGATGGCCCCCCGTCGGAGGGCCTCCACCGCGGTCTCGATGGAGCCATGGGCGGTGATGACGGCGACCTTCATCCAGGGGTGGCGCGAGATCAGCTCGGGGACGAGCTCGAGCCCCGAGTCCGCACCCAGGCGGAGGTCCACCAGCGCGAGGTCGAAGACCTCGTCGGCCGCGGTCCGCAGCGCCGCGTCCGCAGTGGCTACGATCGTGTGCTCGTGCCCCATGGCGTCGATGCACATGGCCAGCGCCTCTCGGCTCGTGTCCTCGTCGTCGACGAGGAGGATGCGCAGGGACGGACCATCATCGCTGGGTTCCGACTGGATCATGGGTGCTCTCTCCACAAAGTCATGCTGGACAGGTACAAAGGACGTTGGCGGTGTGCCAGTCGATGAGGTAGCGGGTGGGAAGTGGACGGGGTCTCCTGGACGCACCCCCGCCTCGGTTCCAGTCGTACGGGAGGCCGTGGGTGCAACTTACAGACCAGGCACGGACCCTCCGTGCACCGGGCCGTCGCGCGGACGTGGCGGTCGGCCGGACGTTTCAGCATTCCCGGATGTGAAACGGGTGGCGACGTCTCAGCCCCGGATCCGTTTCCAGGCGTCGACCGCGGTGGAGAGCGCGGCGGCGTGGCGGCCCATGCCCTTCCAGGGATCCTCCCGCTGGGCGAGGCGGTGGGGGATGGAAGAGATCGTGTAGTGCCCGGACTCGTCCACGTCGGAGAGCTCATCCCAGTCGAGCGGAGTTGCCACGGGGGCCTCGGGACGGGCGCGTACCGAGTAGGGCGCCACCGCGGTCTGCCCCAGGGCGTTGCGAGCGACGTCCAGGAAGAGGCGCCCCTGCCGTTTCTTCTTTCTGACCTCCGTAGTGAGCTCCGCGGGCCTTCGGTCTGCCAAGTGCTCGACGACCGAGCGGGCGAAGCCTCGGACTTCGTCGTAGCCGGAGCCGACGCGGAGGGGGGCCCATACGTGCACGCCGGTCGATCCGGTGAGCATGAGGTGGGGAGCCAGCCCGACCTCGTCGAGAAGCTCGCGAAGCTCGCGCGCCGTGCGGCGGAGCGCCGAGAAGGGAGTGTTGTCGGCAGGGTCGAGGTCGAAGACGATCCGGTCCGGAGACTCGAGGCGGGGAACGCGGCTCAGCCAGACGTGAAGCGTGATCGTGGCGAGCTGTGCCAGGAGGGCGAGGGCCGCACGGTCGTCCGCCACCACCTGGTCCTGGTGGCTGCCGTTCTCGAGCGGGACGCTCGCTCGCTTCACCCACGACGGGATCGATTCACCGGCCTTCTTCTGGTAGAACCCCTCTCCGCTGATGCCGTCCGGGAAGCGCTGGAGCGTCAGCGGTCTGCGGTCGAGGTGTCGAAGGATGTGGCGGGCCACGCCGTCGTAGTAGTCGATCAGGTCGCCCTTCGTGTACCCGGCCTTCGGGAAGAGCACCTTTCCCGTGTTGGTGAGCTCCACGGAGCGGCGGCCGAACCGGACGGCTCCGTTGGTCGCGCGCGTCACGGCCGACCTTCCCCACCGGCTTCGGAGTCGTCGTCCGGGGATTCCTCTCGCCGGACCTCGTCGAGGGTGCGGCCCGAGACCACCGACTCGGGCTCGGTGCTCTCGGGATTGCGGCGCGCGTCGGCTTCCTCGTCGTCCATCTTGATCAGCAGCCAGCGCTGGTCGTCGTCCGTACGGATGAGCGCATACCCTCCACGTATCTTTTCGCCATGCAGCCAGACGGTCGCGTGGCCGGCCTCCAGCTGCTGCTCGATGTCTCCCTTGTCGCCGTCATCCTCGCCCAGAGTGTCGTAGCGTCCCGCGTCCCATACGATCACCGTTCCGCCACCGTACTCGTCTCGGGGGATGACACCCTCGAAGCTCGCATACTCGAGGGGGTGATCCTCGGTGGGTACCGCCAGGCGCCGCTCCGACGGGTCCGTGGAGGGCCCCTTGGGGACGGCCCAGGAACGCAACACGTCACCGACACGTAGCCGAAAGTCGAAGTGGTGTGAGCTGGCGTCGTGCTCCTGGATGACGAACCAAGCCTCGTCGTCGGGCCCCCCCTCGCCGTCCCCCGTGGGCTCCGGCGTGCGTGACGGATCGCGCTTCGACAGGTACTCCTCGAGTGATCCGTAGGACATGATCGACTCCTTTGGTCGGTTCTGCCCGTGCGGGCGTCGCGCGAGGCTCCTCAATCTCGGTC
>JASFUR010000159.1:0-7416 GCA_050050215.1 Gemmatimonadota bacterium | reverse complement strand
GGCGTCGGCGAGGCGGGTGCACCGGCAGGAGCGTCGCCCGGCAGCGACGCGCGCAGGAAGTGCAGCGCGACCCTGTCGCCTCCCGGCGCGTGGACCAGGGCGACCCGCCCGAGTCGGACGCTGTCGAGGCTCTCGAGCCCGTAGTCGGCCAGGTTCGCGTCGACGCTCAACAGCACGGGCCCCTCCTGGGCTGCGGCCGCCGCAGCGACCGCCAGGGTCGCCGCTGTCGTCACGGCCAAGGTCTGTTTCACGCCCTCTCCGGGTCCGGAGTGTCACGCCGCTCCATCGTCATCCGCGCCACCGCCACAAGCAAGAGTCTCGTCCGGATACGCTCTCTGAACGAGGCCGTTCCCCGCCCCGAAACGGGCTTCTTGGTCGTCCGCGCAACGTTCGTTTGGCGGCTCTTCCCCTCCCCGCTAGGTTGTCGTCCTCACGACCCTTTTCCGCGTTCCGGCCTGACGTCCGACTTGAGCTTCGTCCACCTCCACACGCATTCGGAGTACTCGCTCCTCGACGGAGCCAACCGCATCGACGACCTCGTTCGGAAGGCCAAGGCGAACGAGATGCCCGGGCTCGCGCTCACCGATCACGGGTGCATGTTCGGGGCCTGGAGCTTCTACCAGGCAGCCAGGAAGGAAGGCGTCAAGCCGATCCTCGGCATGGAGGCGTACGTGGCGCCAGGCGACCGCCGGGACCGGTCGCGCTCCGGCGAGGGCGACCGCGCCTACTATCACCTCGTGCTGCTCGCGCGGGACCGGGTCGGCTACCAGAACCTCATCAAGCTCTCGTCGATCGGATACACGGAGGGCTTCTACCACAAGCCTCGCGTCGACCGAGAGGTCCTGGCGAACCACCACGAGGGAATCATCGTCTCCTCGGCGTGCATGGCCGGGGAGGTCGCCCGCCACCT
Source organism: Gemmatimonadota bacterium (assembly GCA_050050215.1). Taxonomy (GTDB): domain Bacteria; phylum Gemmatimonadota; class Gemmatimonadetes; order Longimicrobiales; family Gaopeijiaceae; genus UBA2982. The sequence continues at coordinate 6,506 of JASFUR010000159.1, read as the reverse complement.
GACGGCCGGCGACCGGGAGGGCGCCCGCAAGACCGCCGAGTGGTACGCCAACCTCTTCGACGGGCGCTACTACCTGGAGGTCCAGGCGCACGACACGGCCGGCCAGGCGGAGCTCAACCGGCAGATCTTCGAGCTCGCCGACGAGCTCGGCCTTCCGGTGGTCGCCACCAACGACGCGCACTTCCTCCAGCCCGAGGATCACGAGGCGCACGACATCCTGCTCTGTATCGGGCTCGGCAAGGACCGCGACGATCCGCGGCGGATGCACTACGACGAGGGTCTGTACTTCAAGGATCCGACCGAGATGGCGTCCGCGTTCCCGGACCGTCCGGACGTCATCGAGAACACGCTGAAGATCGCCGACGAGGTCGACCTTCTCCTCGAGCAGAAGTATCACCTGCCGGCGTTCCCGCTTCCCGAGACCCACTCGGACGAGAGCGACTATCTGGAGTTCCTCGCACTCGAGGGCGCGAAGAGCCGCTACGGCGATCCGCTTCCCGACGAGGCGCGAGAGCGCTTCGACTACGAGATGGGGGTCATCCGGGGCACCGGCTACGCGGGCTACTTCCTCATCGTGCAGGACTTCATCCGCTGGGCACGGGAGCACGACATCCCGGTCGGCCCGGGCCGTGGATCGGCGGCGGGATCGCTCATCGCCTACTCGCTCGGAATCACGAACCTCGACCCGCTCGAGTTCGATCTCCTCTTCGAGCGCTTCCTGAATCCCGAGCGGATCTCGATGCCGGATATCGACATCGACTTCTGCTACGAGCGGCGCGGTGAGGTCATCGAGTACACGCGCGACAAGTACGGCAAGGACGCGGTCGGCCAGATCGTCACGTTCGGGACCATGAAGAGCCGCGCGGTCATCCGGGACGTCGGTCGCGCGCTCGGCTTCGAGCCGTCCGAGACGGATCGCATCGCGAAGCTGATCCCGAACCAGCCGGGCCAGTCGTTCACGGTCCAGGAAGCGGTCGATCAGCTCAAGGAGGTCAAGGACCTCTACGCGCTCGACGAGCGCCACAAGCAGCTCTTCGACTACTCGATCACGCTCGAGGGCCTGTCGCGGCACGCTTCGGTGCACGCCGCCGGCGTCGTCATCGCGCCCGGCCCGATCGACGACTACGTCCCGGTCGCCGTGCAGACGGGGAAGAACGGCGGCGGCCAGAACAGCGACGCCATGGTCGTGACCCAGTACGACATGAACTGCCTCGACCAGGTCGGCATGCTCAAGATGGACTTCCTGGGACTGAAGACCCTCACCGTCATCCACGATGCGGTGGAGATGGTGAAGGCACGGCACGGAAAGCTCGCCAACCCCGAGACGGGCGAGACGTACGACACGATCGACGACGTCCCGCTCGACGACCCCGCCGTCTACCGCATGCTCGCCAGGGGCGGCACCTCCGGCGTCTTCCAGTTCGAGTCGAACCTCGCGAACGACAAGCTGCGGGCGATGAAGTGCGATCGCTTCGGCGACCTCGTCGCGACGAACGCGCTCATCCGTCCGGGCCCGCTCGATTCGGGCATGACCGACGTCTACATCGGCCGCAAGACCGGACGCCAGGAGGTCACGTACCCCCATCCCGACCTCCAGGAGATCCTCGAGCCGACGTACGGCGTCATCGTGTATCAGGAGCAGGTGATGCGGATCGCGTCCGAGCTCGCGGGCTTCACGCTCGGCGAAGCGGACGTGCTCCGGAAAGCGGTCGGGAAGAAGATCGCCGAGCTCATCAAGAAGGAGCTCGGCAGGTTCGTGGACCGTTCGGTCGAGCGGGGCGTCGACAAGAAGATCGCGGAAGATCTCGCCGATCAGATCGAGACGTTCGGCCGCTACGGCTTCAACCTCAGCCACTCCGCCGCGTACTCGCTGATCTCGTACCACACGGCGTGGCTCAAGGCGCACTACCCGGCCGAGTTCATGGCCGGGCTCCTCTCGTCCGTGATCGACAACACGGACAGCGTGGTCAAGTACATCGGCGCGTGCAGGGACCTGCCCCGCTTCGTGCCGAAGCTCGAAGATCCGGTCGACGTGCTGCCGCCCGACGTGAACGAGTCGGGCTGGAAGTTCACCGTGACCGACGAGGCGAAGATCCGCTTCGGGCTCGGCGCCGTGCGGGGCGTCGGCAGAGCCGGCGCGGACTCGGTCATCGCGGCCCGGCGGGACGGCCGCTTCGATTCTCTCTTCGACTTCCTGGAGCGGGTCGACATCCGTGCGCTGAACAAGCGGGCCTGCGAAGCGCTCATCGCAGCCGGCGCGCTCGACGCGTTCGGATCGCGGTCCCGCCTGCTCGCCGGGCTCGACACCGCGTACTCGGAGGTGCAGGCGCGTCTGGCCGAGATCGAGTCGGGTCAGGCCTCGCTCTTCGGCGACGCGTCCGCGGTTCCGAGGAAGGCTCCACCGCTCCCCAACGTCCCCGAGTGGTCCGAGCCCGACCGGCTCGCGCGGGAGAAGGAGGCGCTCGGCTTCTTCATCTCCGGCCATCCGCTCGACCGCTACCGCGAGTTCGTGCGCGCCTACGGGCCCGTGACGTCCGACACCCTGGTGGAGCGTCCGGGAAGCCTCGTCGCGCTTCCCTGCGTCGTTACCTCGGTCTCGCGTCAGATCTCCCGTCGAGACAGCTCCGAGTGGGGAAAGGTCACGGTCGAGGACTTCAACGGCACCGCGACCGTCCTCGCGTTCGGAGACGCCTGGCAGAAGTACAAAGAGGTCCTGATTCAGGATGCCGTCGTCGAGATCGTGGGCCGCGTGAGCGGGCGTGAGCGTGACGAAGAGGACCCGCCCATCTTCCTGGACAGCGCGCGTCCCCTGGAGGCCGTCAAGCCCGAGCTGGCCGTCCAGATCGAGCTCGAGCTCGGCTCGGACGTGGCGGCCGAAGCGTTCGAGACGGCCAAGAAGGTCCTCGCCGAGCACCCGGGGCCGTCCCCGGTCTGGCTCCAAGTCGGCCAGGACAACGGCGAGGCCGCGCCCAGGCTGCGGTCCCGCACGCTGCGCGTGGAGCCTACGCTCGACACCCTCGACGCGCTCCAGAAGCTCTTCGGACGCGGCAACGTCAGGCTGGTACGCGCGGTCGAGCCCAGGGAGTAGACACCATGGCTGCCGACCATGCCTCCGGCGGGCGTGGTGGGCGGCGGAGCGCCCTCTACGGCTCCGTGTGTTCCGCCGGTCTTCCTCGGTCGCCCGCGCCACCCATCGCGACCCGAACGAGCGCCGCATCCTCGTCCGAGGGGAATTCCCAGCCTGGCTGGTAGCCGAACACCTCACGCACTGGGCGGCCCCCGAACGAACCGTCGAGGATCTCCATGTGGTCCGAGCTCAATAGCCCGGGGTGGTCGATGCCGCATGCATGGGTGAGCCGAGTGAGCTCCTGCCGAAGCGTCATGACGTAGTTCGCCAGCCGGGCCGCCTTGTGCGTCGGATCCAAGCCCCGGACCAGCCATTTGTTCTGCGTCGCGACGCCCGACGGGCAGCGCCCGGTGTGGCAGCGCTGGGCCTGGATGCACCCAATCGAAAGCATCGCCTCTCGGCCGACGTTGATGAGGTCCGCGCCCAGACAGAACGCCAGGAGCGCCCGCTCGGGAAAGCCGAGCTTTCCCGAGCCGATCCAGACCACGTCCTGGTGAACGCCGCGCTCGGCGAAGATGCGGTAGACTCGAGTAAAACCGACCTTGAACGGCAACGCGACGTGGTCCGTGAACGCCAACGGCGCAGCCCCCGTCCCACCTTCGCCTCCATCGATCGTGATGAAGTCGACGCCGCGGGCTTCACTCGCCATGTGGTCGGCGAGCGCCCTCCAGAAGTCGAGGTCCCCGACCGCCGACTTGATGCCGACGGGCACGCCGGATGCGTCCGCCAGGTCCTCCGCGAAGTCGAGCATCTCGTCCACGCTCCGAAAGGCGCGGTGACTCGAGGGGCTCACCACGGTCCTGCCCGCCGGAACTCCCCGTATGCGTGCGATCTCAGCCGTCACCTTGGCCCCCGGAAGGACGCCGCCGAGCCCCGGCTTGGCGCCCTGGCTCAGCTTGATCTCCACCGCCTTCACGGGATGAGCCTCGACCTTGCGGAGGAACTCGGCACGGTCGAAGGCCCCGTCCGGCGCGCGGCAGCCGAAGTAGCCGGTTCCGACCTGCCAAATGAGCTCGCCGCCGTGGAGGTGGTGGGGAGAGATTCCGCCCTCCCCCGTGTTGTGGAGGCAGTCGCAGATCGCCGCGCCCCTGTTCAGGGCCTGGACCGCCGCCGAAGACAGGGAACCGAAGCTCATCGCGCTGATATTCACGACCGAAGCCGGCCGGAAGGCGTGGCGCCGTTGGCGATGTCCGCCCATGACCTTGGCGCAGGGGAGCCGGTAGGTCGGGTCCCTGACCTCGTCATGGTGGGTGTCCATCCGGCCCAGGGTGTCGTGCTTGATGATCAGGTAGTTGCTCGCGTGCTCCGGATCATCGTCGGTTCCAAACCCGTGATAGGTGTTCTGGCGCTTGGAGGAGGCGTACACCCATCCACGCTGATCGCGGGAGAACGGCAGCTCCTCGTTGTTGGACGTGACGATGTACTGCCGGAGCTCGGGCCCGACCGACTCTAGGATGTACCGGAAGTGGCCGATGATCGGGAAGCTCCGCAGAATCGCATGCTTCTTCTGCACCAGATCGTAGACCGTAACCACCAGCAGCAATGCGAGGATTCCCCAGACCCACACCAAGGCGACCTCCATCTCGTGGGGGAGGTGAGTGACGCGCACCGCCAAGCTATGTTCAGCGACGTGCGCACGCAGCGGGACCGGCTCGGCCGCCCGCGCTACTAACGGAGACGTCCATGACCCGTGACGAGGTGTTCGAAAAGCTCGACCTCGAGGACGTGAACCTCGGCGGATTCCGGGGCTCTTGGGTCGGCTCCGGCCCGAAGCTCGATGTCCATACGCCCATCGACGGCACCCTACTCGCCTCGGTCCATCAGGTCACGGAGGCCGAGTACGACGCGATCGTGACCCGGGCCCGGACCGCGTTCCAGGAGTGGCGCACGGTCCCCGCACCCAAGCGCGGCGAGGTCGTCCGTCGGCTCGGCAATGCGCTCCGCGAGAAGAAGGCGGCACTCGGAGCGCTCGTGACGCTCGAGATGGGCAAGATCCGCGCGGAGGGCGAGGGCGAGGTCCAGGAGATGATCGATATCTGCGACTTCGCCACCGGGCTCTCCCGTCAGCTCTACGGCCTCACCATGCAGAGCGAGCGTCCCGACCACCACATGCGCGAGCAGTGGCACCCGCTCGGTGTGGTGGGCGTGATCAGCGCCTTCAACTTCCCGGTCGCCGTGTGGAGCTGGAACGCGGCGCTCGCGGCCATCTGCGGCGACGCGACGTTGTGGAAGCCGTCGGAGCGGGTGCCGTTGACCGCGATCGCGGTCACGAAGATCGCCGAACGTGTCTGCCAGGAATCCGACGTCGACCCGGCGATCTTCTCGTTGGTCGTCGGCGACGGTCCGACCATCGGCGAGCGCCTGGCCGGCGACCGACGTGTCCCCCTCGTCTCCGCGACGGGATCGACCCGCATGGGCCGCCGGGTGGGCGAGGTGGTGGCCGGCCGGCTCGGGCGCACGATCCTCGAGCTCGGCGGCAACAACGCCATCATCGTCACCCCGTCGGCCAACCTCGACCTTGCCGTTCCAGCCATCGTCTTCGGCTCGGTGGGCACGGCGGGTCAGCGCTGCACGAGCACGCGCAGGATCATCGTGCACCGCTCGGTGCGCGACGCGTTGGTGGAGCGGCTGATGCGGGCGTACGCGAGCGTGCGCATCGGCGATCCGATGGACGACGACACGCTCATGGGCCCCGTCGTGAGTGCGCAGGCCGTGGACGACCTCATGGCGGCCCAGCGGAAGGTGGAGGCCGCCGGGGGCTCCATCCTCTACGGGGGGGAGCCACTGGAGGGAGACGCCTACCCGGGAGGCCTCTACGTCACGCCGTGCATCGCGGCTGCGAACAACGACTTCGACATCGTGCAGACCGAGACGTTCGCTCCGATCCTCTACGTCATCGGATACGGCAATGAGGCCAACACACCCGCCGAGGCGATGGATGAAATCGCGGAGGCCGTCGCGCTCCAGAACGGCGTCCCGCAGGGCCTGTCCTCCGCGATCTTCACGGACAGCCTGCGCGAGGCCGAGTATTTCCTCTCGCACCGTGGCTCCGACTGCGGCATCGCGAACGTGAACATCGGTACCTCCGGCGCGGAAATCGGCGGCGCGTTCGGTGGCGAGAAGGACACGGGTGGGGGCCGCGAGTCGGGCTCGGACGCGTGGAAGGCGTACATGCGCCGCCAGACCAACACCATAAACTGGAGCACCGACCTCCCGCTCGCCCAGGGAATCTCCTTCGATGTGGACTGAGCGAGCCACGACGATCGGTTCCGCCGCGGGGGCGTGAGCCTTGGCGGACGAACGGATGTCGAGGGGACGCACGACCCTCCTCTGGACCTCGTGGCTCCCGCTCGCCCTGTTCGTCGCCGCCCGACTCTAC
>JASFUR010000158.1:0-7426 GCA_050050215.1 Gemmatimonadota bacterium | reverse complement strand
GCAGATCCACTCCGTCGGCGCGCGCGATATTCAGCGCCCGATAGGCCATCCCGCGCTCCACGTCGACGAGGTGACCCACGACTTCCCGTATGCTCCACTTGTCCGGAGCGTACCGGAACGTCTCCCGCTCGGGCGGAACGCCCTGCAGCAGCGCGAGGGTCTCGCCGAGCTGTGTGGCCAGAGTCTCTACGATGTCACCGTCCGGGACCAGCTCGATGTACCGGCCGTAGAACGGATCGTGCTCACCCGGCTGCGGTCGTGTGAGCTCGCTCATCGCGCTGACACCGGGACGCCGTCCAGCTGCTCGATCGTCGCCGTGGACGCTGGCCGCTCCCTGTGCAGCCGCCGGGAGACCGTCTCCACCTCGCGCCACACGCGCAGGACGTTCTCACCCGCCAGCTTCCTCAGGTCCGATTCGCTCCATCCACGACGCGCCAGCTCCACGAAGAGGGCCGGGAAGTCGGACACGTCTTCGAGCCCGACCGGGGCACGATCGATGCCGTCGAAGTCCGAGCCGATCCCCACGTGGTCGATGCCGGCGACGGCCGCAACGTGCTCGACGTGGTCCGCGACGTCGGAGAGGGTCGCTTCCTCTCGGGCGGACAGGAACGGAGGATAGAACATCAGCATGACGATACCACGGTTCTCGGGCAGCCGGCGGAGCACCTGATCGGGCACGTTCCGCGAATGCTCGTAGACGCCCCGCGCGCCCGCGTGTGACCAGATCACCGGAGCCTCGGACACGTCCAGCGCGTCGTTCATCGTCTCGGGCGACGTATGCGCGAGGTCGACCAGCATGCCGAGACGGTTCATCTCACGGACGACCTCCCTGCCGAACGGGGTGAGCCCCCCGTGACGGTGCTCGTCCGAACCCGCGTCCGCCCAGTCCAGCGTCCCGTTGTGGGTGAGCGTCAGGTAGCGCACGCCCATCGCATAATAGGCGCGTAGGGCGCCGAGCGAGTTCTCGATCGCGTGCCCGCCTTCGATGCCGAGCATGGAAGCGATCTTTCCCGACGCGAAAATGCGCTCGACGTCGGAGGCGCTGCGGGCGAGCTCGAAGACGTCCGGGTACCGATCGATGACGCGGAGCGCGATGTCGATCTGCTCGAGCTGGGTCTTCGCCGCCCCGTCCTCCACGGCCTCGTACGGAATGTAGACCGACCAGAACTGCCCCCCGACCCTTCCGGCGCGCAGCCGGGGGATGTCGGTCTGGAACGGGGTGTGGGAGCGCAGATCGTTCGCGGGCGCGTCGACGTCACCGGGAGCCGCGCTCTCGCGGATCGCCCAGGGCAGATCGTTGTGACCGTCGATGAGCGGCGTCGTGGACAGCACCCGCGCCACGAGCGCTTCCGGGCTCTCGCCGGCCGTCTGGGCGGCCGTCTGTGTCGGCATCCACGCCACCGACGCCACGGTCGCGAATCCCACCGCGAAGCCGACGCGCACCGGCGCCGAGCCCCGTGAACGACGGACAGCCGTCATCCGGCCCTTGCCAGCTCCGGCCACCGCTTCCGCTCGTACGCCGTGATGGCGTCCTCGTCCTGGAGCGTGAGCCCGATCCGGTCGAGCCCTTCCAGCAGACACTTCTTCCTGAACGGATCGATCTCGAAGCGGGCGACCACGCCCTCGGAGTCGGACACGGTCTGGGCCGCGAGGTCGACCGTCAGCTCCAGCGGAGCTTCTTCCTCGGCCCGCACGAGCAGCTCCTCGATCACCTCGCTCGGCAGCTCGATCGCCGCGATCCCGTTCTGGTCGTCGTTTTCGCGATGGATGTCCGCGAAGCTCGGCGCCAGGACCACGCGGATGCCGAAGTCGTGGAGCGCCCACGCGGCATGCTCGCGCGAAGAGCCGCAGCCGAAGTTCTCCCGCGCGATCAGGATCGAGGCGTTCGTGAACGGCTCGCGGTTCAGCACGAAGTCCGGAATGGGCGTGCCATCCGGCTCGGCCCGCCATTCCCAGAACAGATAGGGGCCGTACCCGGTGCGCTCGACGCGCTTGAGGAACTGCTTGGGGATGATCGCGTCCGTGTCGATGTCGGCTCGAGGCAGCGGAGCGGCGATGCCCGTGTGCACGGTGAAGGCTTCCATCAGCTCTCCAGGGTCCTGGGGTCGACGAAGTGTCCGGCGACGGCCGCAGCGGCCGCCATGGACGGGCTGACCAGGTGCGTGCGTCCGCCCCTGCCCTGCCGACCCTCGAAGTTGCGGTTCGATGTGGAGGCGCAGCGCTCACCCGGATCGAGCGTGTCGGGGTTCATGCCCAGACACATCGAGCAGCCGGCCTCGCGCCAGTCGAAGCCGGCCTCTCTGAAGATCTCGCCCAGGCCCTCGGCCTCGGCCTGACGCTTCACGCTCGAAGAGCCGGGCACGACCATCGCCTTCACGTCCGGGTGCACCTTCCGGCCTTTGAGGAAGTGTGCAGCCTCACGCAGGTCGCGGAGCCTTCCGTTCGTGCACGACCCGACGAAGACCCGGTCGATCTTGATCTCCTGCATCGGGGTGCCGGGCTCGAGGTCCATGTACTCCAAGGCCCGTCGAGCGCTCTCTTGCGCAGCCGGATCCTCGAAGCTCTCCGGATCGGGCACGGCGCCCGACACCGGACCGACCTGTCCGGGGTTCGTGCCCCAGGTGACCTGCGGCTCCAGCTCGCTCACGTCGATGACGACCGTCTTGTCGAACTTCGCCCCCGGCTCGGTGGCCAGCCCGCGCCACTCCTCGACCAGCGCCTCGTAGTCCTCGTCGGACGGCCCGAGCTCGCGGTCCTTCAACCAGGCGAACGTGGTCTCGTCCGGCGAGATCATGCCGGCACGCGCACCACCCTCGATGGACATGTTGCAGACGGTCATCCGCTCTTCCATGCTCAGCGCGCGGATCGCTTCGCCCGTGTACTCCACGACGTGGCCGCCGCCCCCAGACACGCCGATCTGGCCGATGATCGCCAGAATCAAGTCCTTGGCACCGACGCCCTCGGGAGGCGTGCCCTCGAGCCGGATCTCCATGGAGCGGGGACGCCGCTGCGGGATCGTCTGCGTGGCGAGCACGTGCTCGACCTCGGACGTGCCGATCCCGAACGCGAGCGACCCGAACGCACCATGGGTCGACGTATGGCTGTCGCCGCACACGATGACCATCCCGGGGCGGGTCACGCCCAACTCCGGCCCGATCACGTGCACGATACCCTGCCGCGGATCGTCCACTCCGAGGAAGCGGATGCCGAAGCGCTCGGCGTTCCGCTTGAGCACCTCCATCTGCTGCTTGGCGAGCTGATCGAGGATCGGGAGCGACCGGTCCGTCGTCGGCACGTTGTGGTCCACGGTGGCGAGGGTGAGGTCGGGCCGCCGCACCTTCCGCCCTGCGAGGCTCAGTCCCTCGAACGCCTGCGGCGAGGTGACCTCGTGGACCAGGTGCAGATCGACGTACAACAGGTCCGGCTTTCCGTTGCCGGGCCTCACCAGATGTCGATCCCAGATCTTCTCCAGGAGGGTTCTGGGTGCTGCCTGCGTGCTCATGCCATAGCCTCTGCGACCGCAGTCGCGAATTCCTGAGTGGATGCCGCTTTCTCGCCCGGTCCGGCGAGATCGGTGGTGCGCAGGCCGTCAGCCAACACCTGCGCCACCGCTCGCTCCACCGCCTCGGCCTCGTCCTGCAGGTCGAAGCTGTACGACAACATCAGCGCGCCGGACCGGATGGCGCCGATGGGATTGGCGATACCCCGACCCGCGATGTCGGGTGCCGAGCCGTGCACGGGCTCGTACAGCCCCACGTCACCCCCGACGCTCGCCGACGACAACAGGCCGAGCGAGCCGCACATGGCCGACGCCTCGTCGCTGAGGATGTCGCCGAACATGTTCTCGGTGAGAATGACGTCGAACTGGCCAGGATTCGTCACCAGCTCCATTGCAGCCCGGTCGACGAGCATGTGATCGAGCGTCACGTCCGGGTACTCGCTCTCGAGGTCCGACACGACCGAGCGCCACAGCTGCGAGACCTCGAGCACGTTGGCCTTGTCGACCGACATGAGGTGGCCGCGCCGACGACCCGCGAGCTCGAAGGCCACCCGGGCCACGCGCTCGACCTCGCTCTCCTCGTAGACGAGCGTGTTCACCGCCCTACCGTTCTCGTTGCCGCGGGGCGTTCCGTAGTAGAGCCCACCCGTGAGCTCGCGCACGATCACCATGTCACAGCCCGCCGCGACCTCTTCCTTGAGCGCCGACATTGCGACGAGCGGCTCGTCGACCTTCGCGGGCCTCAGGTTCGCGAAGCACCCGAGCTCGGAACGCAGCGTCAGCAGCGCCGCTTCGGGCCGCTCCTTGCCCGTGAGGGCGTCCGCCCTGGGATCTCCGACCGCGCCCAGGAATACCGCCGGCCCCTCCACGCAGGCCGCGAGCGTCTCGTCGGGCAGCGGGGTCCCGCTCGCTTCGTACGCCGTATACCCGACGGCGTGCTCCTCCACGATCAGCTCGTGCCCGAACTTGGAGGCGACGGCCTCGAGCACGGTCTGCATGCCGTGGGTGACCTCGGGGCCGATACCGTCCCCGGGAAGCGATACGATGCGGATCTGGGCCACTAAACCCCTCCAATCTCGGTGGCGGCAGCCATGCGGGCGCCCTCCAGGGAGCGCGCCGTCGCCGCCTTGTTGACTGCGTGCAGGAAGGCCTCGGCCGACGCGCGCACCACGTCGGTGTGCGCTCCACGGCCCGTGAACGTGTGCCCGTCGATGCTGGCCTGGATCGACACCTCGCCCAGCGCGTCACGTCCCGGCGTCGCCGCACGGATCGAGAACCGCTCCAGGACGATGTGCGTGTCGAGCACGGAATCCAGCGCCGCGAACGCTGCGGCGATCGGACCGTCGCCCGCTCCCTCGCTCGTCCGCGTCTCACCCTCGCTCTCGATGACCACTTCCGCCTTGGAGAGGTCGCCGCCGCAGTGCACGTCGAGCGTGATGAGCTGGTGGACCTCCGGCACGTCCTCCATCACCTCGTGATGCAGGATCGAGATGAGATCCTCGTCGAGCACGGTCTTCTTGCGGTCCGCGAGCTCCTTGAAGTCACGGGACACCCGCTTGAGCTCCTCCGGCGTGAGCGTGTAGCCCAGCTTCTTGTAGCGGGCCTCCAGGCCGTGCTTGCCCGAGTGCTTGCCCAGCACCAGCTCGGTGCCGGCCTGGCCGACCATCTCGGGCGTCATGATCTCGTAGGTGCGGCGGTCGTTGATGACGCCGTGCTGATGGATGCCGGCCTCGTGCGCGAAGGCGTTGCGGCCGACGATCGCCTTGTTCGGCTGCGGCTCCACGCCCGTCAGGTACGACAGCAGGCGGCTCGTCCGGTAGATGCGGTCCGTCTGGATACCGGTCTCGTAGCCGAGGCTCTCACGGCGGACCGTGAGCGCCATGACGATCTCCTCGAGGGCCGCGTTGCCCGCGCGCTCGCCGATGCCGTTGATCGTGCACTCGACCTGGCGCGCGCCGGCCTCGATGGCGGCCATGGAGTTGGCCACTGCGAAGCCGAGATCGTTGTGGCAGTGGGTGCTGAGCACGCAGTCGCTCAGCCCGGGCACACGCTCGAGGAGCGTGGTGAAGACGTGCCCGATCTCGTCGGGGAGCGCGTAGCCCACCGTGTCGGGGATGTTGATCGTTGTCGCCCCGGCCTCGACGGCGACCTTCACGACCTCCGTCAAGAAGTCCAGGTCCGAGCGTGTCGCATCTTCGGCGCTGAACTCGACGTCATCGACGTACTTCAGGGCCAACTCCACGGCCTGGCCTGCCTGAGCCAGGCACTCCTCACGCGAGATCCCGAGCTTCTGGGTCAGGTGGATGTCGGACGTGGCGAGGAATACGTGGATGCGCGACTTGGAGGCGGGCTCCAGCGAGGCGGCGGCCGCCTCGATGTCACCGGGCACCGAGCGGGCCAGCGCCGTGATGATCGGGCCGTCCACCTCCCTGCTGATCGAGCGTACCGACTCGGCGTCCTCGGGGGAGCTCGCAGCGAAGCCCGCCTCGAGCATGTCGACACCGAGCCCGGCGAGCTCGTGCGCGAGCCGGAGCTTCTCCGGCGCGGTCATGCTACAGCCTGGTGACTGCTCGCCATCCCTCAGCGTCGTGTCGAACACTCTGATGCGGTCCATCGGTTGTCTTCCTGCACGGGTGGACAAAAAAAGGCGGCGGGCCTCCGGTGGGGGCCCGCCGCCTGAGAAGGTTCGTCGCGGTCTAGTTACCTCGTCCGAACGCCAGGCTGCGCCCCCTCGGGAAGCTCCCGAAGGAGCCCGAGAAGTCGAAGCGCGGAAATGAGGATGAGGCCGAGCGCGATGTTACCGCTCATTACGATCACCAACTGCGGTTGAGGTCGTCCGTCCTGCCACGGCGGACACTGAACCTTCCTTGCGGGAGCCCGATGATTAGTCCGATGCGGGCGGGCCGTCAAGCCTGGGGGTCGGGTCCGGTGGATCACGACGGGGAGGGCGTGGGCTTCCATGCCGGGAACGTTCCCAGCACGCGGACGCTGCTGCACAGGGCACTGGCGGCCTCGATGGCCTCCGCCCCCTCCTCCACGGACGAGTGTCGGTATTCGAGGATGAACCTGTAGGTCCACGGGGTCACACCGGGCCTGGAGGCCAGGTTGGTGAGATCGAGCCCGCGCTGGGCGAACACGCCCAGCAGTTCGTGCAGGGCACCGGGGCGATTCTCGAGCTCGACGATGCACGCCGTCTTGAGCGAGCCCCTTTCCGGAGAGCCGTCTGCTTCCGGCACGATGAGATAGAAGCGCGTCTGGTTGTCGTCGCGGTCCTGAAGGTCCGCCATCAGAATCTCGAGCCCGTAGCGCTCGCCGGCGCGGGACGAGGCGATCGCCGCCAGCGACGGATCTCCCAGGGCGGCCACCTCTTCAGCCGCGCCCGCGGTGTCGTAGACGGCCTGCGAGCGGATCTTCGGATGATCGGCGAAGAATCCCCGGCACTGAGACAGCGCCACCGGGTGCGACCTGGCTTCCCGGACCTGCTCGATGGACGAGCCCGGGAGGCCGAGAAGACAGTGGCGGATCGGGATGACCATCTCCGCCACCGCGGTCACTTCACCTCCGACCAGAGCCTCGTAGGCCTCGGCCACCGCTCCGGCCAACGTGTTCTCCACGGCCAGGACTCCGGCGTCGACCTCGCCCTTCTCGACCGCACGCACCACGGCCTCGAACGTGGGGAGCGGTATCGGGTCCGCGCCGGCCACGAGCGCGCGCACCGCCTCCTCGCTGAACGCCCCCAGGGCGCCCTGGAAGCCGACCCGGCGCCCGTCAGCCACGGCGCTCGATGTCCGCAACGAGTCGACGCACGCCCTCTCCTGGAATGCCCGCCGCGCGGGCGGACCGACTGGCACGTCGCACGATCTCCGCCTCCCTCTCTAGTCGGGGCGCCGCAGCTCGAACGACTTGATCTTGCGGTGCAGCGTGCGG
>JASFUR010000157.1:0-7454 GCA_050050215.1 Gemmatimonadota bacterium | reverse complement strand
CGTTGCGTCCGGGCGCGCCGTCGCCGTCGACCCGGGGACGGTTCACGTCGCCGGAGACGGGCACAGGCGCCGACCAGCCACCGTCTTCCGTACGATCGACCATCCAGAGGTTGGCGTTTCCGCGCACGGGGCCCCAGCCGGGCACGTCCCGTCTGGAGGAGTACAGGAGCCGGTTGCCGTCGCGCGTGAGGTAGGGCGCCTCCTCCCAGCCGGTCGAGAACGCCACTTCCTCGGGCTCGGTCCAAGCTCCGTCCTCGGCCCGCGACACGAGGATGCGTGGCCTTCCCCTCCGTCCTCCCGACGAGCGCGTGAAGTAGACCTCGCTCCCGTCGGCGCTGAACGCGACGGCGTACTCGTCGTATCCCTGCGAGGAGATCGGGCCCGGCGCGAACAGCACGGGCTCGGCGGCCAACTCCGTGGCGACCGGGCGCTGGGGCCCCTGGTCGCAGGCGGTGACGAGAAACGCGGAGACGAGAAGGGTGGGGAGGCGCCTGGGCATGGACCCGAGGATGCGACTCCGCGGGGTCCTGGTAAAGAGCGGCCGCCCCCTATGGGGGGCACCTACGCCCTGATCGCCACCTGGATGCTGGGCGCGATGTGGTCGGCCTCCGACGCGGTCACGCCCGCCCGCTCGAGGACCATCGCCACCGCCGGAACCGTCAGCACACGGGCGCGCACGAGGGCGTCGATCTTCTTGAGCACCTCGGCCGTGGTGGCGTCCTCGAGGTCCCACGCGTCCCGGCACAGCCGGACCACGTAGCGCTTCCAGGCGGCCGCGCCGCCCTGGGGGGGCTCCTCGACGTCGAAGCTCTGCGTCTGCACGGGCGCGCCCCTAGGCGCAGATGGCCATGCGGATGCTCGGAGCCACCGACCTCGCCTCCGGGAACGCGACGCCCCCCCTGCGAAGAATGGTCGCGACGCTATGGTCGCTGACCTGACCCGGCGCGACGAGCGAGTCGATGCACTTCATGATCTGGATCGTAGCGGCGGGGTCCAGCGACCACCGCTCCAGACAGAGGCGGGTGAGATATTCTTCCCAGGAAGTGACTCGGCTCATCGGATACACCCTTTGCTGCAGGACCGAAGCTCGTAGGGTGAACACCCGAGGACCGCCCGATCGGTCACATCGCTACATCGGGGGCGGCGCGCTCGGATGGTCGTGCGCCCCGATCGCGGCGCAGATGCCGGGGGCGGCGGCCTCGGCTTCGTCTCTGGGAATGCCCGCCATCCGGAGCACGGTCGAGATCGACAGCCGAGTGACCTGACCCGTCACCACCAACGACTCGATGTCCGCCATGAGCTTCAGCAGCTCGCGCGGATCGAGCGACCAGTGCTCGACGCAAAGGTGGGAGACGTAGCTCTCCCAGCGGGAATGACCCATTGGACACGCCGTGACATGGGGGGACGGCCGGTACTACCGATCTGAACACCCGGAGCGGCCCGATCCGGTCACCCGCGACCATGGCGCCCGCACCTTGGTTCTATGCCTACAATCTATCCCCTGACCGCAGGCTGCGCGCAACCACTGGCCCTCCAGCACCGGCCCGTGGGCAGGCTCGCGCAAACCCATTGCGGCGCCCATATCTTGAGGCGGTGAGCGCAGATCGTATGCGTCCGAACCCCAGGGAGAACGCGCTTGAATCGCCCCTATCGCGGCCCCGACCGCCGCACGATCGACCTCCGCGACACCGACTTCTGGGACCGTGACCTGAACGGGTACGCCGTGTGCCCCTGGTGCGCCGCGATGATCTACTCCGACCGTGCCGCGTTCCATCAGGACAACTGCCCGGCGGCCCAGCCGGAGCGGCGCGGGAGGGACGACCAGGGCGAGCGTGCCGGGCTGCCCGCTGAACCCGAGGCGAAGGACACCGGCGGGGCGGAGTGAGCTCAGCCGCTCGCCAGCCACTCCCGCAGCGGTAGCCGCGCATCCAGCCGCGAGAAGTCGCCGTCGTCCCGGATTCCCTCGGCGGCTTCGACCATCGCCCGCAGCGCCACCCACGCCAGGCTCCCGCCCACGCTGACGCGCTGGGCTCCCGCGGACGCCAGGTCCGCGAACGACAGATGCGGCCGTGCCAGCACGTTCAGGGGCTTCGACACCGCGGAGCAGACCGTGCGGACGTCCTCGACCGTCGAGAGTCCGGGGGCGTACAGCACGTCGGCTCCCACGGCCTCGAACGCCTGCAACCGGCGGATCGTGTCGGAGAGGTCCGGGTTGCCGCGGATGTGGTTCTCCGCGCGGGCCGTGAGCGTGAACGGAAAGGGCAGCGCGCGGGCCGCCTCCACGGCCGCCGCAACGCGCTCGGCGGCCTCCTCGGGTCCGTAGAGTCGGGCGTCGGCACCGTCCCAGTCCTCGATCGAGCCCCCGACCGCTCCCGCCTCGGCCACGCGCCGGATCGCCTCGGCGGCCTCCTCCGGGCCCGCGCCGTATCCGTTCTCGAGATCCACCGAGAGGGGAAGGTCCGTGGCGGCATCGAGCGCGGCGGCGTGCGCCACGACCTCGTCGAGCGTCGCCTCGCCGTCCAGCCGCCCGAGCGTGAACGCGAAGCCCGAGCTGGTGCTCGCGAGCGCCTCGAAGCCGAGCGCGGCGAAGACCCGGGCCGAGCCCGCGTCCCAGGGGTTGGGGATGACGAACGGATCGCCCCCGTGGAGGGCTTGGAAGCGCGTGGCTTTGTCGTCCTGGCGACTCATAGTGGGGATCGCGGAAGGAGGAAAGTGGCTTAGGTACGGGGCGGTTGGGGAGCGCGGGGCCCACCTCGGGTCCTTTTCAGATCCGACAAGACCCACTAGTTCAACTTATGCCCCGAGGCAACTCAGGAGTTTTGGTTCGTTGAGACACGACGTTCAGCCTGGTCGAGCGAGAGCCGTCGAGCTTCTCGAGTTGCACGACGCCCTCGACCGGCTCGATGAAGAACTCCGCGTGCAGAAGATCGCCCTCACGCTTACGCCGCTCGTCAGCATCGTTCTTGCAGCTCCGCTCATCGCCGTGCTCTGGGTGAATCACGCCCGGTTCTTCCTGGCCTATCCGTCGACGTTCCTCGTCATACTGGGCGCGATACTCGCCGTGCTGGCAGTCGAGCGTCGTCGTCTCAAACGGGAGCGGGATGCGGTGCGAAACCAGCTTCAGGCGATCGAGGCCGCGGCTTAGGCTCTCCGACCGCTCGGCTCCTGGCTCAACATGGGATTCCAGGTGGGGGGCGCGATGCCGAATGCCGAGCGATTCGGAGCTCGAGCCCTCCTGCTCGGTCGGCAGGAGGTCGGCCCCGTCCGGTTTGTCGATCGCCAGGACGATTGCGGCCCCTGGTCGTGGCGCGTAGCGTGTCGGCCCATGTCTCAGGGGTTCTTGCACCATCGATTGATCTTTCGAGGACCCCCCGGTCGGAGCCCGTACCTGAGGTTTCAGCGCAGATTGGCCGTGGCGGCAATCGTGGGATCGCTCGCCTGCGGAGACACAGCGGATCTACGGGAGAACGCCGTTCCCCTTCTCGACTCGACGGAGCCGGCTGTGGTCGTGCGCAGCGGAGACTCCACCGAAGTCACGGTGCTCGGGCACGGCTTCGCACAGGGCGCCGAAGGTCTTTGGAACGGGTCGGCTCGGCCCACCGCGTTCGTCGATCAGACCCGGGTCACCATGTCCTTGTCTCAGGCGGACGTCCCGCAGGCCGGCACCGGGGACGTCGTCGTGGTCAATCCCGAACCGGGGGGCGGCGCGTCGTCCCCTCTGACGGTTCGCGTGGGGAACCCCGTTCCGTCGGTGGATTCGCTCACACCATGGAGTGCCGAGACGTCGCTGGTGGGCGGGCTGGCCATCACGGTGCGCGGATCGGACTTCGCGACCGGAGCTCCCGGCGCCAGCGTCTTGTGGAACGACGTCGCCATTCCCACCACCGTTGTCGACGCCACCGAATTGGTCGCGGCCGTGGGAGACCATCTCCTGCAGCGCAGCGGACCGGTCAGCGTGACGGTGGTCAATCCTCCTCCGGGCGGCGGCCAGTCCGGGACGTTGCCGTTCGCCGTCACGAACCCCGTGCCGACCCTGATCGGCGCGTCCCCCCCGAGTGTCTCGGTCGGAACGTCGACGGATGTGTTTCTCGAAGGCTCGCACTTCGTACGCGAGGGGAGCGTGATCTATGGAGACAGCGTCATCCCCCACGAGTTCCTCTCCCCCTCACGTCTCGAGTTCACCCTGTTGAGCCCAGCGACCCAGTCGAGCGATACCGTATGGATCCGCGTGCAGAATCCTGCGCCTGGCGGTGGCACGTCAGACTCGATCCCCTTTTCCATTTTGATGCCGCCGCCGGAGATCGCGACGCTCGACCCGCCATTCACCTGGGCTACCGCCCCGGACCTGGTGGTGCGGATCTCGGGGGATTGGTTCCCTTTCAACGCCGAGGTGCGGGTAGATGGGTCTCCCGTGTCGGCCACGGTCCTGGATACGGGGACGATCGATGTAGTCGTCCCGGCTACACATCTGGCCAGCACCGGGACAGTGTCGATCGAGGTGACCAATCCCCAGGCCGGAGTCGGGGCCGATACGGCCGACTTCGAAATCCTGCCGCCCGCGCCGCCGGTCGTCGATCGGATCACGCCTCTGTGGGTGCGGGCTGGATCGCCGGGCTTCGTCCTGTCGTTGACGGGAAACACCTTCTTGCAGGACCTGCAGGTCACGGTCGGCGGCGTCCCGGTACCGGTGACCGTGAACGACATCGACGATGCGGAAGCTCAGATCGACCCGTCCCTTACGGCGACGGACGCGGAATTGGAGGTCGTGGTGAGCAATGCGGCAGTCGCCGGATCTTCAGGTGGATTCCTCGACGTCGTGCAGGACGGTCTTCCCGCGGGCACACCGATCGCGTTCATGAGCCTGGACGAGGGAGAGATCGTGACCGCGACGCTCGACGGCTCGAACTGGACGCCGCTGGGGACCCGCGGGACCGACGTGACGGCCTCTCCGCTGAATCGGTTGGTCGCCTATCGCAACTTCGACGGGCTGTACGTCCGCGACCCCGCGACTCAACTGGACGCGTCGCTGCTACCCGATTCGGCAGTCTTCACCGCCGTGCGGCATCCGGTCTTCTCCGGCGACGGTGTCTGGGTCTACTGGACGGGTCAGTACGGCTCACTCGGCACGTTGTGGCGCGCTCGCGCCGACGGCTCGGCATACGAGGAGGTGCTCGAGCGACCGGGGGGTCCCGGCGTGTCCGTGGCGCACCCCGCTCCGTCCAGCACGGGCGACAGGGTCGGGTTCGTGTCCGGCAGCGTATCGGGACTCCAGATCCTCGACGTCGCCTCAGGCCAGATCAGCCTGATCGCCACCGACGTGAAGGCGGGACGCTGGTCGCCGGACGACAGCTGGATCGCCTACACCACGACCGACTGCCACGTGCGACTCGTCCGGCCCGATGGGTCGGAGGACCGCGAAGTGGGCGCAGGAGCGTGCTGGGAGCATCGCTTCGATTGGGCTCCGGATGGCACGTCCTTGATCGGGGCGAATGGCTACTTCGAGGCGCAGCTCCTCGACATCTCGACCGGTGCCCTGACCCAGTTGTCGGCGCTCGGCCGGGTCCAGTCGATCTCGTTCTACGGTCCCTAGCGATGCCGATATCCAAGACTGCACGACTGACGGCCCTTCTTTCGCTGGTAGCCCTGCTCGCGGCCTCCACGCGTCTACCGACCACGCTCGAAGGCAGAGTGACGAGCGGGACGGACAGCACAGCCGTCGTGGGAGCGACCGTGACGCTCGTCGAGGCCGACAGAACGACGAGTACGGATTCGCTCGGTCGTTTCACGTTCGGAGGCTTCGAGGTCGTGGGGCACGAGCAGCTGCGTATCAACCATCCCGACTATGCCGAAGTCGTCCTGCCTCTCGGATCCCCGGAGTCCAGCAGGGCGTGGAATCTCGAAATCGTGATCATGCCGTTCGTCATGCCTTCCGTTTCGGCGCCGGAGGAACGCCCGTGAGCAGGGCCCGCAATGGGGCGTGGCTCGCCTTCCTCGCGGTTTCGACCCTGCTTGGAAGTGCCTGCGCGCTACGTGGGCCCGCCGAATCCCCGTCACCGCAGAGTCGTCCCGAGCTGACTCGGAGGGTCGCGGCCGACTCCACGGACACGAGCGCCGCATCGTCGCTCGCCGTGCTGGATGTTCTGGAGGGGCAGCCCGAGGCAGCGACCTCCAGGCTGGAGGCCGTGAACCAACTCGTTCCGCGGGATCCTGGCGTCCCGGTCCTCTTGGCCTTGGCCGACGAAGCCAACGGAGACTATCCCCGCGCACGAACGACCTACACCGCCTACGCCTCGGAGCACGTGGGACGTCTCGGACGATTCGCGCGCTCCAGGGGCGCCGCCATCGCTCCCGCGGCCTTCCGACTCGAGACACGGCAGCCCGGCACGGCGAGGTCCAGGCCGATCGACCCGGACGCGATCGCCGTCATGCCGTTCGCCCTCGGAGCCGGTGAGCCGGGAGGCGCAGCCGCCGGAGCGGCTTTGGCAGCTCTACTCGCGTCCGACCTCCGCTCGGCGGGCCAGCTGACGGTCGACGACCAGCGGGTACGCGTCACCGTCGACGAGCTCGGATTCGCGCCCGGGACGTACGCCGACCTCTCGGTCGCCATGAGCGTGGGGACCGTCGTCAGAGCGGGCTCGGTCGTGCAGGGATCGACCTCCGTGCTGTCGCCCGACTCCGTTGTCTGGCAGCTCACTCTGGTCTCCCTGGGTGACGGGCCGGCTGTTCGCGTGTCGCAGATCGCGATGCACGCGGCCGCCGCCGACCCTATCGCCGTCCATCGCCGACTGTCCGTGCTCGCGCGCAGGTTGATCGAAGGGCCACCGTCCCCGGGGTTTCTCGGCCCTCGGCATACAGAGAGCTGGGATGCGTTGGCGGCGCTGGGCGAAGCGCTCATCGACCTCGATGGCGGCGATCTGGCTGCAGCCGAAGCCGCCGCTACCACGGCTCTGGATCTCGAGCCGGATTTCCCGTCGGCGCTCGACGTCTTGGAGCGCGTCGACCTCATTCGCCGGACCAGCCCGCTCGAGCTGAACGCGGCAGTCGTGGAGGTCGCGCGACTCGGTGCGCTTCAGCGATCCCTGCTCGGGCTTTGGGGAAACAGCTCGTCCGCTCAACGCATGGCGAGCGAGCGCGTGGGACGCCGTGAGCGGGCGCTGCTCTCGGATGTTCTCGGCCTCGATCGGATCGAGGGCGGAACCCTGGTCGATCTCACGCTCCACACCGATCCATGAGCACGCTTCGTAGGCTCTGGCTCCTGTGCCTGGTCGTCGGTGTCTCTTTCCCCAGCTACGCTCGGGGACAGGAGGCCGAAGCCGGGTTCCGGACACAAGTGTACCGGATGAGCGAGCCGGATTCGGTCTGGCTGAGCGACGTCCGACTCCTTTCGTCGGACGTCGCGGGAGTCGTGCCGCTCACGCCGTGGCTCGCGGCATCGGTTCGGGCGGGCTACGCCC
>JASFUR010000156.1:0-7470 GCA_050050215.1 Gemmatimonadota bacterium | reverse complement strand
CGCTCTCGCCCAGAGCCAGGACGCGTCGCCCCACGATGTTGGTGGCCAACGCGCCCAGCATGTACACGATGATCAGGAGGATCCCGACCGAGAGCGCTGCGCGAGCGAGCGCCGGCCAGTCCGCGAACGCCGGGTCGATCACCGGGAGGAGGATCCCGGACGTGAACTCGAAGATGAAGCGGATCACCGCGACGGTGATCACCAGTGGGATCAGGATGACGAGACCCGAAGCGATCCGGGTCTTGAACAGCGGGGGGCTGCGGAGGGGTTTGATCTCGGGGAGGTCCATGCCGGTCAGCGCGAAGAGTCACACGTCGGCAGGGAATATAGACGCCGCCCCGGTGCCGTGGGGGGGCGGTCCCGGCGACTACGCTGTTTCGGACTTCCTCGCGTCGACGGTGCCGAGGCGCCGCTCGAAGTCCTGCGCCGCCTCGATCCGCTCGAGGCCGCTCTCCAGCGCCGCGAGTCGATCGTCCAGGAGATCGAGCCGCGCGGCGACGATACCGTCGTCCGGCTTGGCCTTGTTTGCGAGGCGTTCGGCCACGTCCCGCAGCACGGGGCCCATGAAGACGCGAACCGTGAATCCCACCGAGACGGTGAGAATCGACAGGCCGACCATGGCCATCAAGATGAGTTCTGCCACTGCTCTAAAATCCATCGGATGATTCCCTTCAGCGGTGTCACCGGAGTATCCTACGGTGTCTTGCCGCCCTCGGTTTCGCCAGCGGGAACCGGCGGTCGCGGGTCCAGGATTGGACCGACGACCGTTTCCATCCCACCTTGCTGCCCGTGACTCTCCTGGCCCTCATCCAGATCGAACCGCCCGGCGGCTTGTCGGAAGCCTTCTCGTCGAGCCCGCTGCTCGCGATGGGTGCCATGTTCGGCGCAGGCGTCCTCACGAGCCTCACTCCGTGCGTGTACCCGATGATCCCGATCACGAGCGCCGTGATCGCGGGCACGGCCAAGGAAGGCCAGTCGAAGGCACGAACCTTGGGGCTGACGCTCACGTACGCGGTGGGGCTCGCGACGCTCTACGCGATCCTCGGCGCGCTGGCGGGTCTCTCCGGCCAGCTCTTCGGAACGGTGAGCGCCAGCCCCTGGGCACGGCTCGCGGTCGGGAATCTCCTGATCCTCTTCGCGCTGGCCATGCTCGACGTGATCCCGGTGCCCGTCCCGAGGAAGCTCCTGGAGCGGGCCGCGCAGACCGAAGGCGGATCCTACGGCGCCGTGTTCGCCATGGGAGCCATGTCGGGTGTGGTCGCCGCTCCGTGCGGCGCACCGGCCTTCGCGGTCGCGCTCACCTGGGTGGCCGCCACCGGGGCGGGAATCATGGGCTTCGTCTACCTGTTCGTCTTCTCCCTGGGCATGACGACGCTGCTCATCGCCGTCGGGCTCTTCTCGGGAACCCTGGCGCTGCTACCGCGTTCGGGTGTTTGGATGGTGTGGATCAAGCGCATCGCCGGTCTGATCATGATCGGCGTTGCGGAGTATTACTTCGTGACAGCCGGCTACAACCTCTGAGGTGACCATGCGTGCCCGAGCATCTCTACTCACGGTTCTGACCCTCCTCTTCGCTCTACCCCTGGGCGTGAGTGCCCAGGCAGGTGGAGAGGGCTCGGTTTCGTTGGCGTTGGGCACCGAGGGCCCGGGAGCGGCAGTGGAGGACCTCGACGGCAACGCCGTCGACCTGATCGACTACGTGCGTGGCAAGCCGGCGCTCATCGAGTTCTGGGCGACGTGGTGCGAGCTGTGCGAGGCGCTCCAGCCCCAGCTCGACCGCATCCAGGTCGAGCACGGTGACGAGCTGAACGTCGTCGCTGTCGCGGTGGGTGTGGCGCAGACCGTACGCCGCGTACGGCGGCACCTCGACGATCACGACCCGGGATACACGTATCTCTGGGATGCTCGCGGCGCCGCGGTCCGGGCCTACAACGCGACGACCACTTCGATCGTCGTCATGCTCGATTCCGAGGGGAATGTCGCGTACACCGGCGTGGGTGCGGACCAGGATCTGATCGGCGCCGTGCGCGAGCTGCTCGCGGCTCAGTAGCCCCGGCACCGCCGGCTGTAGGGAACGCCCGCGCGACCATCACTGACGCCAGAGGCCCGGCGCGACATCTGTCACGCCGGGCCTCGGTCACCGCGTCGCGGTGATGTCTACTGCTGGTCCGGCTCCGGGGTCACCCGGTCCACGATCTCGGCCAACTCCTCATATGCCATGGGATCGGCCTGATTGAACTGCGGGATGACACCGGCCACGGTTCCGTCGGGTGCGATCACGAACACCGATCGGCTGTCGACCATGTTGTTGGACCGGAGTCCACCGCCGAACGCGGTGTAGGTCGCGCCGTCGTTCTCCGCGTCACTGGCGAAGACGAACGGGAAGTCTGCGTCGTGGAGCCAGGAGTGGAGCTCTGACACGGGATCGTTGCTGATCCCCATCACCACGACGTTTCGTCCTTCGTTGAAGAGGCTCGCGTACTGATCACGGTACGCCGTCATCTGGACTGTTCAGCCAGGCGTCCGTACGCGAAAGAAGAACGAGAGGACCACCGTCTCTCCCCGGTAGTCGCTCAAGCGGACGGGATCGGCGAGGGCTCCGTACCGCGTCGCGCCGGGCAGCGCGAAGTCGGGGGCCATCGCGCCGACCTCGATCAACTGGTCCTGAGCGATCCCGTGGGCCGGCGCGACCATCCCGAGCGCTCCCGCCACTAGGGCGAGGCAGATGGCTTTACGCATGTGGTCTCCCTGCTTACGGGGAAGTGAATACCGTACCCTAAGATCGGCGTTCGGCCCTCGCCGTACCACCCCCGGGCCCGAAGTCCGGTCTTCATCCGCCGACCGGACGCCCTCAATTCGGGGGGCGGGCGCGCACGGTTGCGCGCCCGCTTCCCGGCTCGGCCGTCACTTCTTGGCCGCCGCCTTCTTCTTGGCGGAGGCCTTCTTTGTCGATGCCGCCTTTTTCTTGGCCGCGGGCTTCTTCTTCGCTCCAGACGACTTCTTCGTCGGGGGCTTCTTCTTGGCCGCCGGCTTCTTCTTCGCTCCGGACGACTTCCTGGTCGAGGCCTTCTCCGCGGCCGCCGCCTTCTTCTTGGCGGCGGTCTTCTTGGCGGCGGTCTTCTGCCTCCGGGCCGTGTCCTTCTTGGCGGCCGCGCGACCACGGTCCAACTCCTTCTTAGCGGCCTCCGCCCCTTCCTTCACCGCCTTGGCGATGGTGGTGGCGCGCTTGGCGGCCTTCTTGGCGGCCTTCGTCGCCGCCTTGCGGCGAGAGGGAGCCTCCTTCTTGAGCTTCTTGGCCGCCTTCTTGGTCGCTTTGCCCGCGGCGACGGCCTTCTCCTTCACTGTCTTGGCCGCCTCCGAGGCCTTCTCCTTCACCTCGGAGGCCTTCTTCTTCGCGGCTCGCTTGGCCACGGTCTTGACCACCTTGCCAGCCACGGCGCGCCCCTTGGCTCTACGAGCCTTGGCCCGCTTCGCCTTCTCCTTCGCCTTCTCACGCTCCTTGGCCACCTTGGCCTTGGCGTCGGCCTTGGCCTTCTTCGCCTCGGCCCGTGCGGCGCGGGTCTTCTCCTTCTCGTGCTCGACCTGCTTCTTAGTCGCTTCCTTCGCCTTCTTGGTGGCCAGCTTAGCCGCTTCGGTCCTGGCCCGCTCCTTGGCCAGCTTGGCGCTGGCCGCCGACTTCGATTTCTCAGCCTTCTTAGCCATGTTTGCCTCTCGGAGTGCGTGGGCCCACACCGAAAAATAACTGGCCAATGCAGGCTGGAGCATCCCATCTTACGAGAACCCCCCAAGCAATTTCACGACGAGCGTGAGTTCCTATGTGGGGGTATGACTCCTTGCTGATGTCCGACCCAACCTTGCTGGTCATCGAGGACGCGCGAGAGCATGCGATCCTGGTCCGTGTCGCAGCCCGCCGAGCCCTGCCAGGCCTCGATGTGAGGGTTGCCGGCGACGGCCGCGAGGGAATCGCCTATCTGGCCGGAACGCCTCCGTTCCAGGATCGTCGCTCGCATCCCAACCCGGACTTGATCATCCTCGATCTCATCATGCCCGAGGTCGATGGGTTCGCGGTCCTGCAGTGGATCACGGAGCAGGCGCACCCGGATCGCTTTCCGGTGGTCGTGCTCACTGCGTCACCCGATCCCGCCGCGGAGGGGCGGTCGCTCGAGCTCGGTGCCAAAGCATTCTACAAGAAGCCCGACAACCTGGACGAGCTCGGTCAGGTGGTGAAGGAGATCGTCGAGAACTACCTTGGCGAAGAGCTCATGGCTGGTTCTCTCGGACTGGTTCTGTAAGCTCCTCCGGGACGAAGTCACGCACGTTCACGTACGTGACGACGGCCCACACCGCGAGCGCCAGCGCGATCACGATGAGGGCCGTCCTGCGGCTGACTCGTGCGCCGCGGATCTTCCCGAGCACGAGATGCGCCTCGTTCGCTAGAGCTTGATCACGAGCGCCACGGTGAGAACCGTGTCGAGCTTGTCACCCACCACCGAGACCTTCGAGCCCGTCGGCGTGCCCGCGTTGTCGAAGAGATTCAGGGAGACCAGGGCCGGCTGGTGATCGTAGAGCATCTGGTAGGCGACCTTCAGCGCCAGACCCTCGGAAATCGACACCGCGACCGCGTTGGTCCAATCCGCGCGGAGGTCTTCCGACTCTTCGAGGCTCTGGTCAGCCACGAGCTTGGAGGTGAAGTCGGTCGTGGACGTGAGGGCCCGCTCGGCGTCGACCGACAGTCGTAGACCGGCGAAGGAGTCGTCCGCATTGGGTGCGGGGTCGACGTCCTTCTGGATCGTGTAGGTCGCACCGAGGTCGGTCTTGAAGTGTCCCGACTCCGCGTCCACCCAGGTCCGGCCGAGACCGGCGACGGCCGAGTACCTGTTGTCGAAGCCCGAGAAGGTGTTGCGCTCCCACCCGGCACCGAGGAAGAGGAAGATGCCGTCGAGCGTGCGGTCGTACCGGCCCTTCGCGTAGTACGCGGCCGCCGAGAGGCTCGTTTCCGTGTCCTCCACGAACGAGCCCGTGCTGCCGACGGCCCGTCGGGTGGTGGTGGAGGCCCGGACGCCACCCGCTTCGACAAGCACCGCGTTGGGTCCGCCCTCGCCCGACAGCTTGCCAGCGACAGCCAGCGTATTGGTCGAGGCGTTTCCGGATGTCTGGGCGTACGCGAGCTCCGTCTCGTTCTCCCACGTGAAGGTGCCGTCGTCCTGGGCCTGGACAGCTCCGGGAAGGGAGGCTGCGAGGAGGATCGCGAGGGCGGTGGACAGTCTGATCATTGTCTAATTGTTACCTGTAGAGGACAGCGGAAAGTCGACTGAGCCGACAATATACATGCTCCCCGTCCCACCTTGCCCCTCGCGCGTCGCCGGGTCATCGTGGGGATGCCGCTTCCCCTGTGGTCGCGGCCCCAGCTCGAGCCCCCGTCAGGAGACCGTCATGTCCCGCCTGCTCAGCAGCCTCGCCTCGACCACACTCGTTGCCCTGACGGCCGTGGGCGCGAGCGCGCAGTCCGTGTCCGACATCGTGGACCAGATGTACGACGCCTACGAGGCCCAGGCTGCGGGCGTAGACAACTACACGCTCGTCCAGACCGCGATGGGTATGGCCTCGACCATGTATTTCGAGAAGGAGATGGTCGACGGCCATCCCGTCTTCGTCTCGCAGGGCGGGTCGGCCCAGGGCGCGAACATGAACTTCGGGCTCGGCAACCAGAATGGAGCCATGGGCGACGTCTATTCGATCGGGCCGCAGCTCGTCGAGCATGCGACCTACGAGGGGCGTGAGTCGATCGACGGCGTCAGCGTGCACGTTCTGGCGATCGACGACCTCTCCCAGCTCCCCGTGGTTCAGGACGCGGCTCCGAACGAGATGGAGTTCAAGGCGAAGAACGGGAAGATCTACGTGGACGCGGAGCTGATGGTCCCACGCAGGATCGAGTTCGTGGGAGACGCCACCACACCCAATGGTGTGCACGAGGTCACCATCCACATCGATCAGAACGACATCCGTGACGTCCAGGGTCTGCTCGTCCCCTACCACACCACGATGCAGATCTCAGGGCTGCAGGCGATGATCGACCCCGAGATGCGGGCGCAGCTCGAGGAGATGGAGCAACAGCTCGCCGCGCTCCCGCCCGAGCAGCGGGAGATGATGGAGCGGATGATGGGGGACCAACTCGAGCAGCTTCGTCAGATGGCCGCCGGTGACTCGGACGCGATGTCCGTCGAGGTGACGGTCGACGACGTCCGCGTCAACGCGGGCCCGCCGTCCAACGAGTAGGTGCGAATCGCGCGGATGAGCCTCAGTCGGATCGGTGCGCGATTCCGCTGCACTGCTCGAAGCGCGCGTCGTACGTCTGGCCTCCCTGCAGGACGTCGTGCACCATCTCGTGCTTGACGATCCCTTCGTCGCCCAGGCGCGGCTCGGCGACGTATATGTCGTGCGGTGAGCGCCACGTGCCCACCGCGAACTGCTCCCAGACGGGGTCCCACCAGCGTTGGTGCGGTACCTCGAACCAGCGCACCGCGTCGAAGTCGCCCTCGACCCCGGTGCACTCCTCGACCTCCATATACCACTCGGCATACTCCGCGAGCGGATCGGTCTGGACCGCGTCGGGAGGCAGCGTCAGCTCGGGCCCGATAATGGAGTAGCAGGCCGAGCCGGCGAGCACGACCATGAGGAGCCAGGGGAGGCGAATCGATCTCATATTCTCACATTATGGTGTTCGTGGTCTCGCGCCATCCCCCGGCGTGCCGGAGCCCCGGCGTGCGGTCCGCGCGTCTCGGTCCTAGAATCCGATCGTCGCACCACCCACGATCGGAGGTCACTCCATGCGGTTCCCGTGTGTCCTGGCGGCGCTCACGCTCCTGGTCGTGGCGCAGAGCGCTCAGGCCCAAGACCCCTTCGGCGACGTGACCGTCGAGCCCCGGCCCGAGGAGTACATCCTCTGGGACGCCGAGGCGTTCGCGGCGAAGAAGGCCGAGCTCGAGAAGCGCATCGCCGACGGGGACGGCATCTGGGGCACCGGCTTCGCGTTCGACCGGGTGCTGGAGGCTGCGGACTACCGGCGCCACAACATCTCCATCGTCCACCGGGAGGGCTACACACAGCCCGAGATCCACGAGGAGAAGTGGGACCTGTACGTCGTTGTCGACGGGTCCGGAACCCTCCTGGTGGGTGGTGAGCGGACCGGCTGGGTGGAGGGGCTCGCCCAGTCCGAGCAGCATCCCGGCCTGTCGGGTGCCGAGGCGTTCCGCGTGACCAAGGGCGACGTCATGCACGTCCCCGCGCGTGTCTGGCATCAGCTCGTGCTCGGCGAAGGTCAATCGATGACGTACATGCTCATCAACGTGATGGAGCACTGAGGAGATCCCATGTCGCTACGTGTCCCACGTCTTCCGTCTTCCGTCGCGCTCGGCATCGCCGCGGCGCTCGCCGCCTGTGCCGCGCCGGAGGCCCCGCAGTCGCTCGACG
>JASFUR010000155.1:0-7492 GCA_050050215.1 Gemmatimonadota bacterium | reverse complement strand
CGGTGTTCCTCGCCGGGGGGAATCAGCGGCCGGCGTTCCTCTCGCTGACGGTCCTCTTCGTGATCGGCTTCGTTCTCCTGCAGCGCGTGACGGACCCCAAGGCGGCTGCAGCCGCTTGAAGCGACCCGCCCCGCTCACCCCAGCGGCCGGCCCCCGTCCACCGGGATGATGGCCCCGGTCGTGCACGTCAGCTGCGTGACCGCTGCGAGGACGGCCCGCCCGATGTCCTCGGGCGACGGTAGCCGGCGCAGCGCCGTCCGCTCCAGGTAGCGCTCCTTCACCTTCGGATCCCACTGGCTCGTGAACCGCGTCTCGACGAGTCCCGGTGCCACCGAGAGCACGCGGATCTTCGGCGCGAGCGCGCGGGCGAGCGACAGCGTCATGTTGTCCATCGCCGCCTTGGAGGCGCAGTAGGCGACGTTGCTGCCCCCGGCCATCTTCGCGGCGAGCGACGAGATGTTGATCACCACGCCCCCGTCGTCGTCCTCGAGCAGGCTACGGAACGCGCGAACGGTCGCGAACGTGCCGCGCACGTTCGTCTGCATGATGGCGTCGAAGAGCTCGTCGGTGAGGGTCTCCATGTCGCCGTGCGGAATGACCTTGGTGCGCGCGGCGTTGTTCACCAGGACGTCGAGGCGGCCTTCGATCTCGGCGACGGAGGCGGCGGCGGCCTCGAGGGCCGCGGTGTCGGCCGCCGAAGCCTGGATGACGCGGTGGCCGTCGCCCGGCAGCGAGGCGCAGACCCCGTCGGCGTCGGTGGCGCTGTCACGGTGCGTGATGACGACGCGGGCGCCGGCTTCGGCGAGGACGTGGGCGGTGGCGGCTCCGATGCCCCGGCTTCCGCCGGTGACGAGCGCGACGTGGCTGGTCAGGTCGGACATGGAAGGGTCCTCCTCTCTCCAACGGTCGATGGCGATCGGGATGAAACGAAGAAGCCGGGGGGCGGCTCGTGGCGCCCCCCGGCTCTGTTCGGTCTCTGCGGTCGGTTCGACCCTAGCCGAGCGGGAAGCCGATGCCGCCGAAGATTACGAAGCTCGTGCCGTCCTGGAGCTCGAACTTCGCGCCCGCCGAGGGGCGGACCGACTCGAGCGGGAAGACGACTGCTCCGCCGAGATTGAGGCCGACGTCGGTGCTCGACGCCGAAAAACCCCCTGCCGACACGGACGTGCGGAAGATGTTCAAGCCGGCGAATGCCACCGGGATAACGGGTGAATCACTCGATACCGGGAAGCTGTACGACACGTCGCCGTTCAGCTCCCATGCGTCGTAGCCGTCCGGGAAGTAATAGACGAAGCTCGGCATGATCGAGAGGTTCTCGTGGAGCTGCGGAACCGCGAAGCTCGCGTACGCTCCGACTCCCAGAGCTTCGGCGTCGTCGTGGTAGCCCACAAGACCGCCGACGACAGTCTGCGCCTGCGCCTGCACCGTCCCGGGCGCTACCAGCATCAGAGCCAGAGCGACGGCACCAAGAAGCTTCCTCATTTTGTCTCCCAATCGGGTGGTTGAACGGTCCCCTAGTTAAGGGGAAGCTCGCCAGGAATCTATGGGGGTTTCGGCTCGTTCGCAGCAGTCTTGTCGCAACGTCAGAAGCTCGCACGGAAGAGTTCGAGCCCGAGGGCGGGCTTCCACGCCGGGCCGCGCCGCCCATCGGCCGGAACCAGCGTGGCCGTAGGAAGCGGCATTCCGAGACCGAGGCGGCCGTCCTGCAGCCTGAGAAGTGATCCGTCGGCGGAGGCCTCCAGGGGGCTCGTGGACGAGTTGCGGGTCGATGCGATGGCGATGCCGAGCCCCGCGATGGATCCGATCAGGGGGACCGCGATGGCAGCCTTCTCGCTGTCGGGCTGGATCAGCAGGTCCAGCCCGGCCCCCGCGAGCCCGCCGAGGATCCCGCCGATGCTCACGAGCCGGGCGCGGCTGCGGGTCACGTTCCAGCCAGGCGCCGTGAGCGCGGCGGCCACCAGCGCGACGTCACCGCCGATGAGCGCCGCCGCCAGGAGGTCGTCGTCCTCGAGGTCGGCCAGCACGCCACCCGCGACGCCGAACCAGGTCCCCCAGAGGGCCGCGTAGTTCACGGCCGTTCCCGTGCCCGGCGTGATGTCGCGGTTGGACAGCAGCGCCCCGGTGGCGATGCCCGCGAGGCCCCCGACGATCATCGAGGCGAACTGCTCTTCGTGGCTGTCTTCCGTGTCGGAGCAGATCGTTACGTCCGGATAGGACTGGCAGCGCTGGCCCACACCCCAGTCGAAGACCTCCCGCCAGCCGAAGCCCTGCCACGTGCCCCACGTTCCGCCGAGCGTGATCGCGCGCGCCTGCCCCTCGGTGAGGCTCAGCGAGCGGGCGACCTTGCGCCCCACGAGGAAGCCGGTCGGTCCGCCTGCGAGCAGCCCGACACCGTAGGGCTCGGGTGAGTCGGCGCCCAGCGCGCCCGGGATGGCCACTCCGAGCCATGCTCCGTACAGCGTCATCCACACGCTGAGCTCCACGCTGCCGTCACCGAACACGACCTCGTCGGGCGGCGAAACGAGCCGGGCCCGGGCCTCCGCCGCGGCCATGGTCATGCCGTACCGATCGAGGATCAGCCGGTAGAGGGCCTCCGCCACGTCCCAGCGTTGGTCTTCTTCGAAGACCCGTGCGGTCTCCAGGAGGACGCTCGCGCTGTCGGCGGGGGTGAGCTGCGCAGCGGCCGGCTCCGCCTTCAGGATCGGGGAGAGGAGAAGAGCCGCGCAGATGAGAACGGCTTTGCAGAGGGAACGCATGGCTTCGCTCGTCCTTCGTTGGTCGGGTCCCAGGGGGAACGACCGTACGCTGGCGCCTGTGACGGTGGTGTCCCATGCGTCGCATGACGTATGCGTCATGTAACAGCCGGGATCAGCGTCGGGATTCCATCCCGTCGATGATCGTCTGGATCGAGTCCCTGAGCGCGTTGTGGTCCTCGATGGACTCACGGCACGCCGTCTCCGCCTCGCGCAGTCGCTCGGAGCGGATCTCCCAGGAGGCGACCGAGTCGTTGTACGTGTCGAAGACGCCGAGGTACTCGTCGTAGTCGTCGGCCGGCACCTGGCCGTTCCCCAGGGCCTCGAAGCTGTCGACGCGTGCCCGCAGGGAATCGATGGTCGTCGTCAGGTCTTGGAGCAGCGCCTCACCCGTCGTGAGCGAGCTCCTGCACCGGTCGGACGAGGCTCGGGCCTGGTACAGATCGCCTCGGAGCCGTTCGATCTCGTCGCTGAACCGTTGGGCTTCCCTGAAGCGACCCACCCCGAAGATCAGGACGGCGAGGCTACTCGCCGCCACTGCGGCTCCAATGAGGATCTTGGCGAGACTGTTCATGCGCGGAGCCTAGAGACGCGGGCAGGGGGCGGCAAGACTCGGCGGGCCGGGGTCCGCATCACGACCGCAGCCGAACCCTTCCCGGTGAGGGTCAGCTCGGGTCGTCCTCGGCCTCCTCCGGCTCGGGCTTCGGACGCGCCGCGTCCAGGTCGTTCCAGTTCAGGATCGCGTTGAAGCCCAGGAAGAAGGTCCCCTGGGTCTGCCAGCGCCAGAAGGGACGGATGGAGAACATCACGACGTGGCCGTCCCCGAGTGGGGCGTCGACCAGCTGAGCCCTGCCGGCCAGGGCCTCGCCACCGGAGAGGGTCCCGGAGAGGAGGATCCGGCTCGGATCGGTCGGGAAGGCGAGCACCACCCTGGGATCCTCGTCGTCGTCGACGGTGAATCTCCGGGCCATCGCCCGGAACGGGGCGAGCGGGCCGTCGACGGTTCCGTCGCCGTCGTCGGTATCGTCGCCGTCCGGGTCGTCCGTGGTGACCGCAGGCTCGTCGTTCGTCGAGGGTCGGTACGGTGACAGGGCCGGTCGGTTCAGCATGGGGGTCGTGTTCTGCCAGGGGCTCGCGAAGCTGCCCGGGCCGCGGACGGCACCGGGGGTTCTGAGGACGACGTCGCCCCGGTAGAAGACCGGGAGCTGCACGCCCTCGTAGCCGTAGGCGAGGGGGCTCGCGGGATCCACGATGACGCCCCGGTCGATGGAGCCCGGGGCGACGAGCGCGTCGGGATCCTCGGTGGCCACGCCCGGGGTGAGCCCGAACTCGGGGAAGACTGACGCGGTCGATCCCTCGGTCAGCAGAAGCCCTCCTTCGCGCACGAACTCCTCGAGCGCGAGCAGTCCCTGCAGCCCCATGCCGCCGCGGATGTCCTCGCTCTCGTCGATGCCGCCCAGGTTGGGCGTGCTGTCCGTCCGCTGGTACGGCAGGGGCAGCTCGCCGTCCATGGGGAATCCGTCCAGGTGGGCCTGCGCGCTTCCGCCGACGTGCGGGTAGATGATCACGTCGAAGCGCTCGCGCAGGTTACCCTCGGCGGCGAGCTGGTCCGCGAAGTACTCGTACGGCACCCCGTAGTGGTCGAGCGCGCCCCGCACCCATCCTTCGTCCTGCGTGCGACGCCAAGAGTGCATGTAGCCGATGCGCGGGAGGTCGAGCTCGTGGAGCGGCACGTCGGGGACGTCGCCCGTCGCCCACGCGGAGAGGCCGAGCTCTTCCAGACTGGCTTCCAGGGCGGCCCGGTCGCCACCCTCGATGACGAAGGCACCGGCTCGGAAGGCTTGGCCGTCGAGCTCGAAGTCCTCCTCGGCCGCCGACATGGGCGTGTCCGCATGGCGATACCGGAACGCCATGAGGTTGTTGTCGGTCGTGTGGTCCACCACGAGCACGTCACCCCGGCCATCGACGACACCACCGGTCTGGCGCGCCGGTCCCGCCAGGAGCGTCATGTCACGGTCGAGCACGGCCGGATCCTCGACGGCCTCGAGCTCCACGTTGCGCATGAGCTGGAAGGTCCAGCCGGTATCGTCGTACGGGCGTGGGTTGTCCAGCGAGAAGGCCTGCAGGGAGAAGTACATATCGGCGAGGGTCCGGAACGGCTGGTCCGCACGGATCACATAGTCGCCCTCGTCCACCTCCACGCCCCCCGCCTCGAACGACTCGTCGGCCCGGTGGATCTCCAGGCCCTGGCGCATCAGCTCGTTGACGGCGTCCACCGCGTCGGCGCGACGCCGCTGGCCGGCGGGGATGACCCACGCGTTCACCGGACCGTCGATGCCCCGCTGCACGGCGCGTTGGTTCTTCCTCCAGTAGTCGTCCAGGAATGTCGACGCATGGTCGGCGAAGTACTTCAACGTGAACAGGACCGCCGACTCCTGGATGTTCACGTTGTTGCGAGGTCCCCACTCGATCTCGGGGAGCGGCGGGTTGGGGCGGAACCACTCCCGGCTCGTGTCCTGCGGCCCGACGTTGAGCGTCCGGTTCCGCGGCCCGTAGCTCGCGACCTCGTAGAAGCGTCCGGTCGCGTTGTGCGAATGGGCGATGGTGAACATGTAGTTCGGGGTCCAGCCGTCGTAGAAGTTGTACGTCCACACACCCGGCACACCCCGCTTCGCCATCTGCAGGACATCGTTCTCGGCGAACATCCACCACTCGGTGATGGTGATCGCGTCGAAGGCCTCGTTGTACGGGCCCGTTCCCGTGGAGGCGTACAGATAGTTGCGGGCTTCGTGGAGGTCGTGCATCACGGTCGGAGCCCACTCGAGCTGCACGCGGTTCACGTGCTTCGTGAGCTGGAGCATCTGCCCCATCGCGTCGCGGTTGTTGTCGTGCGCGACGTACTTGCCCCAGTACATGAGCGGGAGGCGGGGCTCGTCTTCCGGTCGATCCTTGTTGAAGTAGTAGGTGTCGACCTGGCGCTCGCGGCCGTCGACCTCGATGACCGGTGTGATGAAGGTGATGACGTCGTTCCGGATCGAGCGGATGAAGTCGGTCTCCTCGACGACGAGACGGTACGCGAGCTCCTGGAGCATCTCGGGGCCGCCGGTCTCGGTGGAGTGCATCCCGCTGATGAGCCAGTAGATCGGCTTGGCCATGCCGTCGATGAGGACATTTGCCCGTTCGTCGCTGGTGGACCGGGGGTCCGTCAGCTCCTGCAGGAAGCCCTGGTAGTCGTCGAGGTTCGCGATCGTCTCCTCGTCGGCGATCGCCATCAGGATCGTCTCGCGGCCTTCCTCGCTCAGCCCGATCGACCAGACCTTGGCCCGGGGCGACGCGTCGGCGATGGCATGCATGTAGCGATGGATGTCCGCGGCGTACGTGAGCTCGTCCGGCGTGCCGACGATGCGCCCGTGGAAGTCGAGCGGCGTCGGCACGGTCTCGGAGGCCGGCAGGTGATCCACGAGCTCGGTGGTGATGCGGTCGTCCTGCAGGTGCTCCGCGATGAGGGCCGTGTACTCCTCGTCGATCGCCTGCTGGGCGAAGACCCGGTCGGCGGCCACGGTGGACAGGAGCATGAGAGCCGCTGCCGACGCGGTGAGCAGGGTGCGTGTCGCGGAGGGACGGGCGAGCATGAGCGCTCCTTCTCCATGGGATGGGTCAGGCGCAAGATGGCGGAGGCGCCTGAGGTGCGCGACCGGCTCGGGAGCGGTCCGGTCCTCCCGAGCCCGTGTGGGTCGCCTCAGTCGTTCGGGACGACCGGCATCGGCTGGCCAGCGCCACCGTTGCGTATGTGTGCCGCGTGGCCGTCGCCATTGAGCTCACTCCGCGTCATGGGTGCGAGCGGATAGCCCCCCTGGAAGAAGATCCCGTGCGTGAGGGCCATGTGCTCCCACGTCCCGCGATCCGTGACCCGCGACTCGGAGTCCACGAAGAACCCGACCATCTCGTCCACGGCCTCCCGACGATGCTCCACATCGGGCGAGGCGAGGATGTCGGCGAGGACCTCCTCCATCAGGCTGAGGTTGTCCCAGATCATGGCGGACTCCGGGCTCGCGAAGATCAAGCCGGGCGCGATGGCGGGAGCCAGTGGGATCTGGCTCGGAAGGGACTGCGGCGGCTCCCCGTAGCCGAGCTTGGCCAGGTAGCGTTGCGCGACCGTATCGAGTCCGGCGGCACGCTCGGCCCTCGTGTCGAAGTCGGTGAGCGGCTCGGTGGCCGCGAGCCTGAACCAGAGGCCGGCCCACAGGAAGCCGGAGAGCTCGGGATATCGGGTGCGGAACGCGAACGTCTGAGCGTGATCGTAGACGATGTCCATGTCCTTCGGGGCGCTCGGAAGCGCCACCTCGGGCCGACTCCGATACCGCTCGACGGCCTCGGCGAGGGCGGCCCGCCGGTCGTCGACCGCCGGATCGACGAGGATGCCGAAGACCTCCCGCTGGAACGCGCGTCCCCAAGCGACGACCGCGCCACCGCGGCGCCCCAGCATGGAGTACCCGATCTCGGCTTCGACCGACATGTCGGCGGCGGTGCCGGCGTCGTCGACCAGGGCGATCAGCCTGCGCACCAGCTCCGCCTCGAAGCCGGGAGTGGGCTCGTCCGCGGCGACCCGGCTGACGGCGCTGCCCTGCTCGCCGAGCCGACCCAGGGCGACGCCGTGGGCGCGCTCCAGTCGCAGGAGGAGCGCGTGCGTCTCCGGGTACTCCCGCTCGAGGACCGCGGCGTGCGGCCACAGCTGCGCC